>DASCRS010000019.1:0-8462 GCA_034402455.1 Candidatus Poseidonia sp.
AGTCCAACTTGTGACCGTGAGGATGATGGGCAAGAAGTATCCTATGTGGTTGAACTGGTCGTCTTTGATTATACCATTGTGCCTTTCATTGAAGTGCAAGCCGATTGAATCGGATTAAGCGTTCAATAGTTTCTTGATGTCAATGATGGATGAGACTCGCTCGTCTGCCATCGCTTTCATTTTTGAGAGCTGTTCTTCACTCGTTGCTTCCATCCGCATCACCAATACTGGTTCTGTGTTTGATTTACGAGCAAGGTACCATCCGGCGTATTCGCCTTCGTCATCGTCAAAGCGCACACGCACACCATCAACGGTAGAGCATTCATGGTCGTCATAGGCTAAAGTGATCGCAGCGACAACCTCGAGTTTGTCTTCTTCCGCACAGGGGATTTTGACTTCACCTGTTGTTGGCAGAGAGGGGGCAAGGCGTTCCAATTCTGAGGAGAAGGACGGACCTCCATCGCTTGGTGCTGGACGGCGTGACCATAGTTCAATCAGTCGAGCAGCATTGTAAAGTGAACAGTCAAAGCCGTACCATCCGCGGTCTGCTAAGAAGATATGACCACTCATTTCAGCAGCCATCTTTGCCTCTGGCATGCTCGCTAGAACGCGCTTCATGAAGGAATGACCAGTACGAGCCATAACAGGTCGTCCACCAGCCTCAAGGATTGCTTGCTCAACATTCATTGAGCATTTAACATCGTAGATGATGCGTCGGTGTTCATCTTCCAAAGCATCAGGGCCTTCTTCAACACCCGCAAGCAAGTCTTCTGCTAGAAGTGCAATTAGGCGGTCTGGATAGATGAAACGTCCTTCTTCATCAACTGCACCGATGCGGTCACCGTCGCCGTCTGCGCCCATTCCAAATTCGCAACCGTTGTCAACGACGGCCTTGCCGAGGTCAACCATGTTCTTTGGTCGGGTTGGGTCTGCTCCGTGGTTTGGCTCACTTGCATCCCACTCGCAGAACAAGTCCACATGTTCGCATCCAAGTCGGTCCAACAAATCGCTCATTGCTGGGCCAGGAACTGCATTTCCACAATCCACGGCAACCTTGACAGGTCGAGATAAGGGGCCAGTTGAAGTAATGATGGCGTCAAGATAGGTGTTCAGATGCGGAGTGTCAACAATTTCACCTTTACCTTCACAAAAATTACCCTTGAGGAAGACCTCTTTCAATTCTTGAATTTCTTCTCCAGCAAGAGGTAATGTATCTCGGCACATTTTGAATCCGTTATGGGTGGGCATGGGCAAGTGACTCGCCGTTACCATCACGCCACCGTCAACATCCAATGTCCAACAAGCATGGTACACACAGCCAGTTGATACAATGCCTAAATCCATAACTTTGACGCCACCTTCTACAAGACCTCGCATAAGTTCGTTGGTAAGGGCAGGTGAGGAGTCACGAATGTCTCTGCCAACGGCAAAGGCACTGCATTCGAGGTAGGTAGCTATCGCACGGCCGAGGCGGTATGCGAAGGCAGGAGTGAGTTCACCAGTACCATCGCCGTTGGCTAATCCGCGAATATCGTAGGCTTTGAAACAGGCTTCGGGCCATTCATCCATGCAGCGGGGGATGAGTAGAAGGATTTCAAGCCTACCCGAATTATCGTCGCCACCAAGCAACGAATAAAAGAGTGAAAGTCATGATTACAAGGGCCTCAAATAAAACGTCAGAATACCAACATACTGCCAAGAATGCGAATACTGGTGGTACAAACATACGTAGCAGACTTGGCCATGTAAGCAGGCCAGGGGGCGGTTCTTCCAAATACGGTGAGCCGGGCATATCAATCCTGTTTGATGGCTTGAACAACGATTTCAACCAACGCATCTGCGGGAAGCGCATCTACAGCAAAGGCCGCACGGGTGGGTTTGATGTCCACGCCGTCAAGCCATGCGCCGTATACTTCGTTCATTGGAGCATAATAATCCATAGTTTTGAGAAGAACTTGAACGAACACCAGATCGTGCTTTGAGGCTCCAGCCTCAGCGAGCAGTGCGTCAATTTTTTCAAGCGTGCCTTTGGTTTGTGATACGATGTCGTCACCGACATCGATGTTGATTTGTCCCGAAAGCCAGACTTGCTTTCCAACAACAATCGCTGGAGTATAAGGTGCGTATGTTTTCGTGCCAGGTGGACTGATACCGATTTTTGTCATATACCTCTACACCTCAAAGCCGTCCATCAACTTCACCCAAGCAAGCGATGATTTGAGAGGGGACACCCTGTCGCACGACTATGCGCACCTGTTGGGTACTCGACCATCCCGCTCATGTGCGCTTATTGGCTACGCTGATGCGAGAAGGAAGCACTTCTGACCTTATTGTAGCGTGTGAACGAGCGGAAGTAAGAGCCATGATTGAAACAGGAGATGGACATTTACCACGCCGTCAAACCTTGTGGGTGCCTCGTCCAGTGGGAGAAGGGCGTTATCGCAAAGCGATGTTTCGTTTGCGTGCAGTTCAGCGTTTTATCAAGAACGCAAAAAAAGACGGCCAAGGCGCTGTAGGGCGAATTGTGAGCGTTGGCGCACCACTCGAATTATTAGGCCAAAAACCTCGCTTATGGAAGCGTTCTTCGGTCAAAGAGCGCTGGTATATTACGGATACAGAAGTCAATCATACCGCCCATAAAATCGCCTTGAAAGGAGCGACACACGTTATTGTTCCGACCCATTGGCGTGAGGATTTGGACGGAGGTTTTCTTTCATCCTTCAAAGGGCAAATTCATCGTTTGGACGGCTTGCACGGCCATGTCCATCTCGCTCCTCGTCGTCGCCCAAACAAGGTTAGCAATCCACCGCGGGTCTTGGTTCGCCGATTGAAAGGAAATGGAATTCACGACGATGATGAGATAGTGGTATTGCCTGAGGATGCTTTGGATGGTATAGTCATAACCTCGGCAGATGAAGATGCCTATGAGGGCTCGCCGTGGGAACTTGATGGAGAGCTTGCAGCCCATGATGGCGTCATCACTCATTCGGTGACTTTGGCAAGTGAGGCAGCATTACTGGGAACACCGACACTTCTCATTTCTGCAGCGCAGCGAGGCTTCCTTGACCGTCTTGAACGAGAGGGCGCACCGCTATTTCGCTGGAGAGGAGCAGACGATGAGATTTCTTGGGAATCAATCCATGCACAATTTCTTGCTGGCCTTCACCTCACTGATGCGTTAGAACCGGCTGAGTGGCCTGATGCAAAACATCAGTTTACTGCTTTTTTCAGTCGTTGAATCTGAGCCATTTCGCTTCCAACACTGCATGACCATTTGCCTTATATCTCCCCCGCTTGTCGTTGGAATCGTGACTCGGCAGGCTACTATCCTCATTTCTGCCCTGTTTTTATCAACGCTCATGGGCGGCTGTATCGGTTTTTTGGAAGAGAAAAAAGATCTGGATTTAGTGGTGACCTATTCCTCCACCAATGGAACCATTGTTGAATCCTATGAAGATGGCGAGCGTGTCGGGCTCAATGGAGTTGAACTCATGTTTGATTTCTCCCAAACGACCTCTGATGCCGAACTCGTACGGTTTGGAGTTAATTTCCTCAATGGAACACCAGGTACTACGATTGAAGCCAGTGATGGAGACGAAGTTATCGTTGAATTCTTAGAACACGGCCTCCATGAAATCGCTTTGTTTGCTCTTGATAGCGATGGTCAGCAGGTCATAACTACCGTCATAATTCGAATTGAACTGCGCATGAATTGGATTGAAACATCAACCTATGAACCCTTGGCGATGCCGCTCAATTCCCTTCCAGTGAACGAAGGAATCCCGCCTGCAGCGATCATCATCGAATCCCATGTTGAAAACCCTGCTCTTATTGAAAACGTAGGTGGAGGGCAGAGCGTTGATGTGGCTTGGGGGTTGATTGATGAAACCAATTCTGCATGTCAACGGCACGAAGGAACCGTTGACGAAGGTCAAACCATCTCATGGAATACGGTGCACTTCAACACTTACGAAGTGCACGAGTTGACCATTCAGTATGAAGAAGGACAGGACTATCTCAACATCAATCAAACGGTATTCTTGCAATACGAGGCGCTTGAAACGCCACCCACTGAATGACTCAGCAACATCCACCGTCACGCATGGGCGCGGTGATAAACGATACTTTATCGACGCCAGTTGTGTTTTGCAACCCTTTTATCGCCCCTCGGAAGTTCTTCGCCTTTCCAACAGCGCGTAACACATCAACGCATGTGTGGCTGTGACTTAGACAACTGTGGTTGTACGAACTGACATCCAGTTCATGCGAGTGACGAATTTCCATCAATTTTTTCTCTACTCCATGTTGATAATAAACCACGAGATGGCCTTCAACGACCACATCATCTTCCATGGTTGCTAAATCACCTCGGCGTTTGATTTCAGCAAAATGGAGTGCAGCGTCACGCAGAAACATGCTACGGTTGCTATAACCTGTTTCTGTCATGAGAGATGTGAGTTCTTCTACGAATGAATTTTCTACGCTAATGGATAAAATCCGGGTCATATTTTTCGGACACGTCTCTAATTAATAGCATTTGTTAAATACCTATTATCAAAGCCCCGACCATGAACGAAGCCCTATTCATATACGCTTTACTTGCCTTGGCTGTTGGACTAATATGCGGCCTATTACCCATCTTCTCAAGACTGAAAGAGAATGCTGACAAACTCCGAATTTTGACATGTGTTGCGTCGGGAATTATCCTTGCATCTGCTCTTATTGTGGTTATTCCGGAAGGATTTGAACTTGCCACATCTGATGGCCACGATGACCATGGAGAGGAGGGTGCCTTAGCAGGTTCACTCGCTTTGGTCGTTCTTGAGGTTGAACAAGGTGAAATCAACGCCTCTGAAGGACTTGAAGAAATGGAAACCCTACTTGGTGGACATGATGAACATGAAGGTGAAGAAGGACATGACGAAGAAGAACACGAGGGCGAAGAAGATTCGCTTTCTCAGTCGGTGCTTCACGTCATCGAAGAATTTGAAGATGGAGAAATTAATGCCACCACTGGAATTGAAGAAATCAGCGCTTTCCTTTTGGAGCACTCTCACGCAGAAGAGGAAGAAGAACACCTGAATGAGATCTTGATTGGGGGAGCAATCCTTGGAGGCTTTTTGCTGATGCTTATTCTTGAAGGGTCAGGTATCGGCCACGCAGTGCATGAAGAGCATCATGACCACTCTAAAGAGCATCATCACGGACATGTGCATCATAGTTCGCCTGGTTGGTTGCTCGTCTTTGGACTCACATTGCATTCAGCAACAGATGGTCTTGCTATAGGCGCTGCCTTGGCATCTGGAAGCACTTCGATCACGGCAGCAGTCGCATTGGCAGTATTGATTCACAAGGGCCCAGCAGCCTTCAGTCTTGGAATGTTTTCACTTCACGAGAGGGAAGAGCGAAAGGATTCAATTCGAGATGTCGTCATCTTTTCTCTTGCAACTCCAGTTATGATGTTGCTTGCTTTCGTTGCTTTGGAAGGATTGGAAACCCACCTCATCGGATTGGCTATGCTATTCTCGGCAGGGACCTTCCTCTATGTTGCAACCGTTGACACGCTACCTGACATCCACAACCCCGAAACGGGTCGTAGCGCCATGTTGTATGTACTCTTGGGGGCAGGCTTACTGGCAGTGCTTCTCTTTGGAATGGGCGCTTTAGGTCTTGTTGAACATGCTCATTGAGCATGAGTTAGTGGCAGAGGTCAAACCCTTCTCTACAATTCGGGTTGAAATTGACTGAGCATCCGATGGAAATGATGCACACCTTGCTCTCGTGTTGGAGAATAGCGGCCGCGGTCATAGGCGCTTGATGCCATTCCTTTCTGTACTTCTTCAATCACAAACTGGTCTTGATACTCAACGGTGTCAAGTACCGACCCTGCGCCCTGGTTGGCAAGTTCTTCATCACTTACATAGCCTCGATAGAGGATTTTACATTGCTTGTGCGAAACTGGTTTCACAACGTTCACAGACAGCCCCCAAGGATAAAAATTGAACATCATGTTCGGGAATAACCACAGGTAATAGGCTGCAATATCTTGACCTTCATCGATATGACCTGGTGGTAAATTGAATTTGATATCTCCCTCCATGGCTTTCCCAATTTGAAGTACTCCGCCATCAAAGGTCTCGGTAACATAACTTGAATAATCGAGCGCTTGGTTCAATTCGGGGTGAACATAGGGTATGTGAAAACCCTCAAGGTAGTTATCCACATAGAGCAACCAGTTGGCCTCAACAGTGTGGTCTCTATCTCGGCCTGCATCATACCTGAAGGATTTGGAATCTAGGAATCCCAACCGTTCATTGAGCATGGCCCACGGAAAATCTAGAACTTCCTCTTGGGCGGTGAAGTACATTCCCATCCACTGTTTGAGTGGAAACTGATGGAGGTTATCGGCCTCACTGGGAAATCCAATAGCCTGCTCAAACTCAGGCATGTGACGGAGTGTCCCGTCGAGGTTGAAGGTTCGACCATGATAGTGGCATTGGAGTGTTTTCTTGTTACATGGCTCAAGTGCTAGACGCATTCCCCGATGCGTACAAACATTGGAAAGACAATGGGTTTCTTGATCCCGCAAAAGCAAAACGGATTCACCATTAATGGCTTCAAGATGGTCAAGCGGCAGCATGGAGTTTGTATCAAGTTCAGAGGTATGAGCTGCAAATTGCCAATTATTGAACACGCTTTTGAGCCGTTCAAAATAGGACGGTTCCGTGTAATAGCGTGATGGAAGGGTTCGTGCTTTCCGAATGTCGGCATCAATCATCGGTTCCGACATGACCTTCACATTCCTCGCGTGGTCTTGAGTGTTAGCACGCCTAAATTTGGAAGCATCGGATAATTTAGTATAGATAATTTGCAATACCAATCTAAAATCAGCGACTAATGTTTATCGGCCCTCATACAACAGTCAAGACCATGAAGAGACCGATTGCTCTACTACTTTGCCTACTGATGATGACTGTTTCCCTTGCAGGGTGTTTTGGCGGAGATGATGACGAATCACCAGAGACTCCTGAACCAATTCCTGCCCTTGATGATTGGGATGTTTACTACGTTGCCAGTGGTGCAGATTTACCAAATTGTAATTCTGAGACTCTAGGGCGACTCTATTATGTTGAAGCAGATGCTGGATTCCAAACCTGTACTTCTACTGGATGGTCATTCATTGATTTGACCGGCCCTGCTGGTGCTGATGGAACAAATGGTGCTGACGGTTCTGATGGCGCCGATGGTGCAACTGGTGCTGACGGTGCCGATGGTGCAACTGGTGCTGATGGAAATGATGGAGCCGATGGTGCAACTGGTACCCCAGGTGCTGACGGTACTGACGGAACAAACGGTACGAATGGTGCTGATGGAGCCGATGGAGCCGATGGCGCACAGGGTCCGCAGGGCCCCCAAGGCGTGAATGGAACAGATGGCCAAGACGGTGCTGATGGAGCCGATGGTGCACAGGGTCCGCAGGGCCCCCAAGGCGTGAATGGAACAGATGGCCAAGACGGTGCTGATGGTAATACAACGCTAACGGTAACGACGAATCTGAGCTCATCCAGTTCTAATTGTTGGGGAGATGGAGGAGTCCAAATCCATGTTGGTGTAGACGACAATAAAAACGGAGTTCTCGAATCGAGTGAGATTGATGATACAACTTACATTTGTAATGGAGGAGACGGTGCTGATGGAGCCGATGGTGCTGATGGAGCCGATGGAACAAACGGCACCAATGGCCACAAAGCCCTAGCGGTAACGAGTAGTGAACCATCTGGCTCAAATTGTGCTGACGGCGGAATCAAGATTGATGTCGGTGTTGACGATAATGACGATGGTGCCTTACAAACAGGCGAGATTGATCAGACGACCTACGTCTGCAATGGTGCTGACGGAGCCGACGGTGCTGACGGAACAAACGGTAGCGCTTCACCCAACACCATGCTCACGAGCATTTCACCTCCTGCAGCATCATTGGGATGTTATGCAGGTGGGCGGGTAATCGCTCAAGGACTTGACAATGGAGATGGTGGCGGAACTGCCCAAAACGGCATCCTTGAATCTGGAGAAATAGACTATACCACTACCTATTGCAGTACATATGAGGTCTATCAGGTGGCTGATATCAGCAGCGGGAGTAGTAGCAGTGCTCCCGGAGATTACATGCAAATTTTAGTCGGCGATACAATCTACTTCAGTGCGTATGATGGAAACACCGGCCACGAACTGTGGGCGTATGATACCTCCAACCACTCAACTTGGCAGGTGGCTGATATTTACAGCACTATGAGTGCTGGCAGTTACCCCGGATATCACATGCAAATTTTAGTCGGTGATACAATCTACTTCGATGTGAATGATGGAAGCACTGGCTATGAACTGTGGGCGCATGATACCTCCAACCACTCCACATGGCAGGTGGCTGATATCAGAAGCGGGAGTGGTGGCAGTAGCCCTGG
>DASCRS010000020.1:0-9809 GCA_034402455.1 Candidatus Poseidonia sp.
CGAATTGATATCTCACTTTGGGATACTGCAATCGCTGCACTGGTGAATCAAGGACACAACGCATTGGCTGGAGCCACACCTCAACGGATGGGGACTGCGCACCCCAATCTTGTGCCTTATCGCGTTTTTGAAGCCACTGATGGATGGTTTGCTATTGGAGTTGGTTCGACGAATCAATGGGAAATCGTGGTTGACGCGTTTGGACTCAATGCTCCAGAGAGATGGCGGGAAAACAGTGCACGCATCGCTGAACGCTTTGATGTAGAAGAAATGGTCCAAGAATCTGTCGGATTGTATTCGCGGGATGAATTAGAAATCCTGCTTTCAGGCGTCCCCTGCGCCCCAGTCAACACTGTTAATGAAGCCCTAAACGATGTTCAGTCCGTTGCTCGAAAAGCCATTGTGGCCGTTGACGGCGTTGAGGTACTCGCAAGTCCACTACGATTTCATCAAAACGAGAACAACGAGGTTTGACCTGCTCCGCGAAGAAGGCCGGCTTGTGTCAATTTCTCAAAGGCTTGATCCATTCTTCTTTGGCTAAATTGGCGGTCTTCTTGCAAAAATTTCACCAAACCTTTGCGGTCAACTTCGCCCTGAACCAGCCGTTCATCGTCAACTTCAACGACCGGATGATTGAGGAAAATTTCCCTTATTTCATCAAGACGCTCTGGTAATTCTTTGCCTTTCGCTTCGCAAACCGCTTCGATGGTCTTGTATTCACGAATTAATTTCAGGCCCGTCTTTGGCCCGATGCCTTTGATACCAGGGTGGAAATCCGTGCCGATCATAATGGCCAAATCCACCAATTGCTCTCGTGACAAGTCTTGTTCTTCCAACATGGATTCGAGGTTGATTTGTTGGGCGTTAACAATTCGTCCGTAGCGCTTTGCCCCATCGTCCATCAAATTTCGGACGAGCACGGGCGAGCCGTACAATAACGCGTCCCAGTCCTGTGTCGCTACAACATCCAGTTGGCCTTTAGCGGCCATAACTGCGGCTTGGGCTTCTCCTTCTGCAGCAGCGGTTACCCAAGGCACTCCCATGAGGTCAAGCAATTGTTGCGTTTCCTCAACCATTTTCGGTGAGTAGTGAACGATGCGTTGCGCCATCTTCTGTGCGAGAGAAAAATCTCCAGCCTCAAGCGCTTCTGTATGGATGCGTTCGGCCTCTTCGCGACGAGCGCGGCGTTGGGCGAGTTCCTCTTCCTTCAATTCAGGTGAAGTTCCGTCAAAAACGAATACTGGCTTGATTCCTATGCTGAGTAAGGTCGTGGTTCGGTGAAGGAACCCCATCAAGTGAGACACTGGGTTTCCGTTCGCATCACGAAGGGGCAATCCATCTCCTTCGGGGGAACGGTCTCTCATGGTTGTAAGAAATTGAAAGGCGGTCAGAAAGGCGTCAATACCTACTCGCTTTCCTGAAAGTTCAGCGAGAACGATGGTCTGCGCAGGTGCTAAATCCTTCAAATTACAGCCCATACAAGGAAGCAACGGGTCACCCTATGTAGGGATTGGCCTGCGAGAGCATCAAGAAGGCAAAGCCACAGGCACGGCCATGGGGGAACATCTTGCATGTCTTCGTGGATGGCACCCCGCTCTTGCAAATGCTGAGTTAGAGGCGCTATTACCTGAAGGAAGCATTCGGCGAACCAATGCTCCTCGTTGGACCTATGTGGGCAGCACCACGCCACCTCAGCGAAACCAAGCGCTTGGCGTGGCAAGTGGATTGCAGTGCTTTCTTGAAAATGGATTTATTCATCCTTGGAATGATGATGAAGCGGCCTTTTTAGCAACAGTTGAGGCCTACCTTTCACAGCATCCAGTAAGCGGTTCAGTGGCCGTAAAACCATGGCGTCAAGAAGGAAAAATTGCTGGCTTTAGCACAAGCAAACTCGCAGGAAATATTGGAGGGCTCATGGTGCGCGCAAACTACGAAATCGACCTTGAGACGCCAGACTACACCTTTGCACTTATTGCCGACGGTCCATCTTCTTCCATCGCTTGCGGATGGATGGAAGGTGGCGGAAATACCTCGTTTGAGAGTGGCGGGCGGCGGGCGGCAGAGCGCCCATTCTTCAAGCCAGTCAGTCTTGACCCACGCCTTGCGAGGTTAGCGGTGAATCTGGCTGCAGGACCACCCAGCTCTGGGCCCGTTGTAGACCCGATGACTGGCACGGGGGGATTCATCATTGAGGCTTCTTTGAGTGGAAGAGTCGGCATGGGTATTGACATTCATTCTGAAATGGTGGTCGGCGCAACCCAAAATTTGCAGTGGGCCCACGGTGAGGAGTCGGTACCAACTTGTCAGATTTCACGAGGCGATGCAACTAGGCTTGCAGATACCCTTCCAAGCAAGTGGCATGGAACGGTATCTGGGTTTGTTCTTGACCCCCCCTATGGTAGAAATTCTCATGGAAGCATGGATAGCCAATCTCTTCTCAAAGCAACCTTGGAAAGTTCCCATGATATTGCTTCGTCAACGGCTGGGTTTGTTCTCATTTTGCCGATTAAACCGATGGGGGAGCGGCCTAATGATGCGGTTGGTTTGGATGAGCCTGTGGAATTGCTCAGCGGTTCTTGGAAGGGCTTGCAAGTCCTGATGACATCATGTGGGTGGTTGATTAAATCGGTGCATGTTGAACACGTTCACCGCAGTATTAGTCGCTTGATCCTTCTTGCAAAATACGCTCCTCAAGATTGAGAAGTGTAAACGCCATATCGTCGGGAGGCTCTGGAAATTGGTCGCGGTGAGGGCATCCCTTGTCAAGGATAGCCTCATCATTTTCATTCAGTACAAAGGGATAGGTTCGGCACCCTTTGGGGCGAATTTCATACACGGAGCACAGGCCTTCTGCGTTGATGTCCGAAGAAGAGGTTAGTAGGAAGACACATGCACGAGTTAACGGTTGATTGAGAAGTGTTAACGCCCCATTATTATCAATAGCAAAATCAGCTACTTTCATTCCAGTACGGCGGGCAAGACGAGCGCTCTCTGCTTTGGTAATGGGCATCGTAGTCTCGCGGCAACACGCCGAACATCCTGTTGGGATGCACGGGAGTTTGAGCGCCATGCCTATTCCAAGTCACCCACCTTATTCAAGAAGGGGGGGCTTCTCGGGAGGAATACGGGCGATTAGGGTAGTCTGGATATCCTTCCGGCCTTCGGAGCCGGAGACGGGGGTTCGAATCCTCCATCGCCCGCCATTACGATACTCTTCAATTGCCGTTAGCCAGTGCCATCAAAAACACAACCTGTCGTGAATTACTTGTGTATTTCAAAGCCAACATCAAGGGAAAATGATGGGGCCCCCGGGCGAACCCAACCACGGTTGATGTACTCCCCGTGACAAGTATAACATGAGAAAACAATGAAAGGAAAAGGATCACAGAAAAAGGCCCGACTGGAACGACTGAAGAACGAAATCATCGATTACGTTAGCACTTCGCCTGGCGCATCTGCGGCGGACATCGTCAGCTTCCTGTCAAACGATAGAAAAATGCGGAATCATGGCTTGACGACCCGAAAGGTTGGATTGTTTATCCCACGCCATCTCTCTGAATTGATCGGATTCCATCTGGACTCTTCAACTGGAAAGCGAATCTACCATCTCGTCGCTTGATGAAGCACCACATTCATGCCGAGGTGCTTCGTGCGCCAACACATGAACTGGCCATCCTCTACTCAACCGGATGCTTTGTTTCCGTCTTTTAACGGCACTGAGGGTGGAGCAGTCCCTCAGTTTCCAGCAGATGAGCCAGCTTGGCGCATTCTTGACCCAAACCATCCTGAAGGGCTTAAATCTCAAATGAGCAAACTTTCTGGAACAATCGCTTGCGATAACCCAGGTTTTTACACAACTGGAGAAGGCATCATCATCGACGCTACAGCCACTGTTGAAGCGGGCGCTTACATCATCGGGCCGTGCTATATCGGCCCTCAAGCCGTTGTTCGTAGCGGTGCTTATGTTCGGGAATTCTCATGGATTTGTGCTGGTGCAGTCGTTGGCCACTCAACCGAGACAAAGCATTCCATCCTACTACCTGGAGCAAAAGCTCCGCATTTCAATTACGTTGGAGATTCTATTCTCGGAGCAAATGTCAATCTAGGCGCGGGTACAAAACTCAGCAATCTGCGAAATGACGGTAACGAAGTTCATGTCCGTATTGACGGCGCCAGAATCGGAAGCGGTTTGAGAAAATTTGGTGCTATTTTGGGCGAAGGATGTGCCCTTGGATGCAATAGTGTCACGAACCCCGGTGTAGTGCTTGGATGCAATAACGTGGTTTGGCCAAATGTAACTATAACTGGAATTCACGGGCCTGATGTGGAACATCGCTGAGGTGAATGGGTTGGTGTTCTCGTATTTCGGCACCGATGGTATACGAGGCGAAACATCTCTCGATATGATAGATGAAGATGAGGCAATCAATGCTCTAACTCAACGGCGCACACTCCACACTTCATTCATGCGTGTTTTAGGCGAGGCTTTGAGCCATGTTCAATCGTCATTTCCTGGGCAAGGCTGCAAGGTTGTGGTTGGATGGGACGACCGCCCCCACAACGATGCGATCGTTGCAGCACTCACTTTGGGACTTAGGCTCAGTGGAAGTGATGTAGTCCACATTGGATTGTGTGCTACGCCAGCCCTTCACGCTGCAGTTCTAGAGAATAACGCTCGCATGGGGTGCATGATTACAGCAAGTCATAACCCTGTAACTGACTCGGGAATCAAGGTTTTTGACGCACACGGATTCAAGACAACTCCTGAACAGGAACAGGAAATCAGTAGAACGCTTCAAGCTCTTGCAAGTGAAGAACGGGAGGTCGATATGGATGAGCAAGGTCGTCTGAGTGAACCCGACAGCACGATGGGGATTGGCTGGGCTCAATCATTTCACGAAACTTGGTTGGGGCAGCGTTGGGTCGTATTTGAGGAAATTTTCGGCGGCTGTACTTCCTCAGTAAATAACGGCCGAATCGCCTCTCCTTTCCTTCTTGATTGTGCTCATGGAACGGGAGCATCATGGCTCGCTGAATTTCTAAACAAACGAGGAATTGTAACGGAGGAAGTCAGTGATAATGCGCTGGCCTTGAACGCTGATTGCGGTGCAGGGGATTTTTCACCGACGGAAACTTGGACGGTAGAACAGGCTGCATCATCGTCTCATGCATTGCTTTCCCAACTCTCACCTGCTAAGGAAGGAACCCTTGTAGGCGCTGCTTTGGACGGAGACGGGGACCGATGTCTGCTCATCGAAACAACGGCGAATGGCTACAAGGTCGTGGACGGTGACGCCATGGCTGCTATGCTGATGGAAGCAGGTCGTAATCAAGGACCATGGCGCTTTGCTGCCAGTATTGAATCGGATGTCGCTTTGACTGGCTTTGTTTCCCAATATAACTCACAAACCCAATGCCTTGAGACAGCGGTGGGGGACCGTTGGCTTTCGGTTGGGCTGCGTCACAGCGAGGGATTATTTGTGCAAAATTCCATGCCGTTAAGGCTAGGAGTGGAAGATTCTGGTCACCTCGTATTACCAGCGCCCCACCCTAAGGGGCATGATGAATGGAGTTTGGTGGGCGACGGTGCGGCGTCATTGTGCGCCTTTTTGCTGGCTCAAGATGCATCAAGTCCAGATTCATTCCACCGAGGCTGGAAACAAAGGATTTCGGTTAAGGACAGCCATCGAGAACGTTGGCAAAAAGGAAACGCCCTGCAAGAATCTGTTTCAAACGTCATTGTTTCAAGGCTTGAATCGCTTGGAGTCGTAGCCAATCTACGAACTATTGAGGGAGAAGAAAATCTCCTCCTAGTTCATGGAAAGGGGGGCGAAGGCACACTGTCGTTTGGCATTCGCAACAGCGGCACACAAGCCAAAACAAGTATTTCTTTGCGCCTATCACCTGAATTAAAACCAGAGATGTTTATTCCTCTTCTTGAAGACATTGAACGCGATTTGGCAAAAGCCTTGCAATAGTCTTCAGTCGTTTGCTAAGGCTTCTTGGCGCCCTTGGGTCAAGGCTGTAACAGCGAATAGTAAGACTGCGGAAGCAGCAAGCATTGCGAGGACATATTCCACTTGTGCACCTGCGATAAACGCTGCCGCTGCGAATAGCCATGCAATCACCAAGTCAACCGCCCCAATAACACGCCACGATTTGCGAAGTGTGAAAATTCCAGACAACCAAGCTGTTACTGAAGTGGTCAAACCTGCGAAGACCATCAATGGAATTGATTGTCCTAGCAAAGCGGCTGGATAAAGCATGATGTGGAGGCCCCAAAGGGCGCTTGAGAGCCATAATCCGTGGCCTTGTGAAACGATTACGCCCGCCCAAATCATGCATCCTAGGCCAATTATAGAGGCTGTGAGAGCGGGAGGAAGTGTCATGCCTGCTGGCGTTAGAGCCCACGGATTGAATGATTGAATTACAAACGGAAGCAGAGCGATGACCGTGAGCATCACCGCTGGTTGTGTCCATGATACGCAACGCCGGGCGCTGAAAAGAGCCGCCAGTAGGCCTGCTGGGCCAAATGATATGAGAACGGAACAAGCAAGCCATGAGCTTCGCCCTAATGCTCCACGATGGTCGGTGAGGTTTCTTTTGAGCCGCTCTCCTTCTACCCAATCAAATAGCACGACAAGAAGGAGGAGGACGCATTCAAATCCGATCAAGGGGCCAACCCATTGCAACATGTCACCTTCTAACGGATTGAATGAAAAGGGCACAGGAACTTGCCCCCCAACCACCAAGGCAATGACTCTATCAACGGCAAGAAGGCCCACAACTGCTTCGAGTGCACTTGGTAATCGAAGGCCCAAATCGTTACGTCCAATCAAACCTATTGCGCCTAAAACACAAAGAGAACTCATCAAGACAAAGAGGTGAGCTGCATCCCCTTCTACGAGAACTCCCGTCGTTACTCTACCGGCCAAATGAACGGTGACCAAACCGGCCATTGAGAATGCAATCGGTGACTCAACACCAGCAATATCTGGCAACCGCAATCCAATCGAGTTTGCTCTAAGGCGAGAAAGGCCAACCATGAGAATGGAAAGAACGGCACTAAAGAGTAGGGCTTGCAAAGAGCCATCGGTTGCATAAGATAGCCAAATAGCACCCAAGAAAGCAACGCCAAGGAACATGAGAATCATCACAGGGCGGTAATGGATGTCGCCAACAATCAAGTCGTCCATCCCATCGGTACTGGTCCGTTTAGACCGTTTTCGTTGTACTTCTGCAAGTCGCAACATCTCTGCATCAAGATGTTTGAGGCGGACTGAGGTTGTGCTATCCAAAGTCGTGTCTTCAGCAACCAAATGGCGCAAACGTTCTCGTTTTTCATCAAATTCTTCCCTACGGCGTTCCTGTGCTGCAAGTGCTTTGAGACCTGACCTAACTTCGCCTTGAAGAGCCAAATATGCACCGGTGAGAACAAACAGAATGAGAGCGGAAAGTTGTATTTCTACTCGGTCCATGCCTTGGCCGGCTAGAGCCATGCTAATCAACAAAGCAAGCGCTCCAACCGTTGGAGTAAGTAAAGATTCAATCTTTAACAAACGATTCATGTAAATCACAAGAGATACTGCTCCAACAACGGTGAGTAAACGCAGATTTTCTACCTCATTCATCCACCCCTCCTGGCCGGTCAAGAAATCTTGACGTTGTGGCTCAAGTCCAATGATAAGAAATAGCGTGGTGATTACGCCAAGATGTAGGGTCAGCAGGCGTCCGGGCAAGGCTTCTAATTCTTCCAGTTCTTCTTGCGAACGGCCCTCGTTTTTACGTCGTTCAGCAGATAGAAGAAGAAGGATGCTTGCAAGGACGAGTATGAGTGCCCAAACCGCTTCTTGGCCGTATTTCCAAGAAAGGGCGACCACCGCTACACACCACACGGTGAACAAGGTTCTTGGTTTGCCCCTGTGAACATCTTGTAAAACCAAAAACGCATGAGAGATAATCAACAAAGCCATGCCGCCGAATAAACCGAAAGCAGTGAGGCTTTCGGGCCGAGCCATTGACAAGAAGGTTAGGACAGCCAATGCAAAACTAAGATTCCAAAGATTCAGCGCTTTGGAATCCCGAAGTCGTGCGCTGATTTCGGAGAGCCCTCCAAGGCGTCCTGCAAGATTCAAATTTGAGGAGCCAAGTGATATGTTCACGCCTACTTGTTGAATCACGAGCAAGGCCATCCATACAGCAACATCTTGCTCAGCCAGAACGATTGGAAGGATATCTGCACTGACCAATCGGGATTCAAAATCCGTACCAAAAATGAGCAACCAAAGATACGGCGTCAATACTGCAACTCCAGCGATGCTAGGCGAGCGGCGCAGGAGTGCTAAACCAGCGAGCCCTAACCATACTACTCCTTGTGTTGCCAGTAAAATTCTCGAATTTACTCCTCCGTCTTCCGCTGGGATGAGAAGGGTAAGAAGAATGACAACTACGATGCCTCCAACCCAAAGGACATGATCAGAAACGCTGGTTTGGTGCTGAAGGAGCACTCCTACAGTAAGAGTCGCCATTATAGTAGCAAAGATGGAGTATGCCTCAAGGCCAAACGGCCAATCTATGGATACAGTTCCTGTTACCATCAATGAAAGTGCTGCCAGTAAAAACGGCGTAGGGCCAAGCACATAGGGCATCAATGTAGACCATGAAACGCCGCGAACAACAAGATATGAGGCGCTGAACGCGGTAGCAAGGAGCATCAATTGAGCAAGTGCGTATCCGGTCTCTGCTCGGTGGGCTGCTATGGCCATCAAAGCACCAACCATTCCAAGTGATACCGATACTGCCCAAAGTCCTGGCTTTCCAAGACCTAGTGCATTTGCTGCCGAACTGAGCCAGTTTTCATGACGTACGAACACGGCAGCCATTGCAGCATTCGCAGCCCCAACTACTGCAAGAAGAAGGAAGAGTGTGAGGTCGTTTTCAATCGGAATCAAAGTTAATGAAAAGACGGTCCAATTTTTGGACAGAGCGTGAACTCCGACCCACAGATAGGAGATAGAAATGCCGAGGCTTGCCAAATTACCTGATGAACGAACCAACGCAAGAACATGCATCAAAGACATGGCGAGCAGAATGAAAATCGCTACTCCGGCCCCTCCATAAACAGCGCCAGCAGAACTTCCAACAGCGAAAAGAACCAACGCTGATTGAGCCGCGATGGTGTCTTCATCGTGACGGAAGGCAACACCTACATTGAGTCCAACCAATCCAAGCATCGCTACGCCAAGGGTTTCACTGCTTCCAATGGGGCTAGAATCAAACCAGCCCCAACTCCAAGCATCCAGAGCAAGCCCATACAGCAATTTCATCGAAATGATAACCCAAGTAATGCCGAGAAGATTCATTGAGGGGCGGGAAATCCAACGTTCGCCCAAACCAAATCCGAAAATGGCCATCGTAAAAAGGCCAATTGCACTGATAAGAGGCGGGAATACTGTGCCAACTAAAGCGCCGATAGCGGTCCAAATCAAGACCATCATCACCATCATTGCTCGACTGATTTGTTGTTCAGCATGCACAGCAAGTTGGGTAACGGAATCAACAGATTCCTCTTCTACAGAAGGGGGCGCATCCTCAGTAAAAATGTCATTTATTTCGCCAACCGCTAAATCTACCTCTTTTTCATCGGGTTCGTTAACAGACGGTGATGGCTCAGTGGATTCCACTGCTTCTTCCGAATCAACCATGAAATTGCCGAGATTCATTCCTCGGGCGCGCTGGAACTCCTTTTTGCGCAAGACTTCATCTTCACCTGCAGTACCCGGCTGGGTTCCGCTTTGGTCGTCCATGAG
>DASCRS010000021.1:0-3612 GCA_034402455.1 Candidatus Poseidonia sp.
CCAATGGAAATCAATTCCGCTTCTTTGTTTTTGACATACATACGATTAACATCAGAAATTGAAGTATCATCTCCATGAATTTCTTCGGCGGCGTCAAGGTATGACCAAAATCGTTCATCAAAGAGATAAATTCCACCAATGGCAAGATTCGAAGGGGGATTTTCAGGCTTTTCAACGATATCTACTACATTCCCCTCGCTGTCAAGAACCCCAACTCCAAATGCTTCAGGTCGCTCTTCCTCCCTAGCCATCAAGATGCAGCCTGGGGGATTTTCAGCATTTGCAAAATCGGCTACAATATCGTCCAATTCTAATGTAGTGATATTGTCGGAGAAATAGATGAGCAGCCGAACATTGTCGTTGTAGTGGCGTGCTAGTTTTAGCGCATTAGCAACTCCACGAGGCTCTTCTTCTATCACGTAATGAATTCGTTCTCCCTCTAATCCTTGTCCAACATGGCTGGTGATTTGTCCAATAAATCGGTTTGAAACAATGGTAATGTCTTTGATTCCAGCACGCCGGATGGTGCCCAGAGCATAATCAATGACAGGGCGTTCGTACAATGGAAGCATCGTCTTTTGAGAGTAGTGGGTAAAGGGATGGAGACGGCTTCCGTGCCCCCCTGCAATCAGAATGGCCTTTACCTCCATGAAGATACCACACAGCGACCCTGTATTGAAACTGCCCCACATTGGCTATTGAGTATCGTCTGATTTCATGAGTTCTGATACAGCCCCATCCTTTGTATTTTTTTCAAACCATCCGTCCGCTACTAAATCTCCTAAGCGTTCAACACCCGCTTCAATTAGGTCAACATCTTCAGATTCAGCAGCATTCCAGCGTTCTTCCGCAATCTTTGCATAAGCGATATTGGCGTCCCTGA
Source organism: Candidatus Poseidonia sp. (assembly GCA_034402455.1). GTDB lineage: Archaea > Thermoplasmatota > Poseidoniia > Poseidoniales > Poseidoniaceae > Poseidonia. Next base: position 884 of record DASCRS010000021.1, read on the forward strand.
GTAGGTGTTCACTTGGACGAAGCGGGCCCTCAAGCCCTTCGTATTCCTTTTCATGTTTAGCAGGGTCTACACGGCTTTTTCCTTGATTAAATTCATCTGTGTGGTCTGAGAGCGCAGGACCTTTTTCATCAGACCCCCGGGTTCTTTTTTCGCCAGGATTACTCCGCTCCATCCCAGTGAATTGTGCAGCAATGAAAGCTTGGTGCAACCGTCCCTTCGTCTCTTCGTCGACTTCCAGAGATGACAAAACATCCCAATCAAATTCTATTGAATCGATAAACGCGAGTAGGCGCGCTTGGCCTGCTAAAAGGTATCTTCTTCTCCCCACCTCGCTTATCAGTGTCAGCGTTATAGAAACAAAACCAATCCAAACCATCGGTTGGGGAAAGGCGATTAGCCCAGAACCGAGTCCAAGAATTATATTCGCTTTTTTCCAACGACTTAACAGCGTGTATTCATCAGCGAAATAATCTGAGAAAAGGGAACTTTGATTGAGCATTAAATTGCCTCACAAATCCAAGAGATTATTCAACCGCTCCATGCACGCCTCATCAAGAACAGTATCTTCTTTCCAGCCCAATGCCTTCAATCCCTGAAGCTGACTTGACCGAATACTCATCCCCATTCTTTCAAGAGAAAATTGCATCAACAAACCGAAAAGAAGTACTGAAGCCAAACCAAACTGCCAACGGGTAAGGACAGTAATTGCTACTGCAAGAATCAACCCTACAATACCTGCTGCTATTGCTCGGTTTTTCATTCGTGCCAACGAGGCTTGTGCGTCCAGTATTCGCCGGGCCCCTTCCTTCTTAGTCATCGCCGCCATATACTCGCCACGACGCTGTTCAAGGTGAAGATGCCGCTTCTCTCTTGAGCCACTCATTTATTTCTCGCATTGAATCAACACTGAAGTGTTGTTTCGGCGTGGCCGAGGCTACAGGCTTCATATCTTGGACAAGAACACTATCTTGCATGGTGACATTTCCCCGAGGCTGAAGAGCTATTTGCTGGAGCAGATCTCCCATAGTTTGCTGCATTTTGGCAGTTTGCTCTGCTTGGAAAGATAGTAATCGTTCCATGCTCTCAAGAACGATATTGCTCCGCTCCTGTCGGTTGTCAAGAGCCATTGTAGCCGCCTCCATCGCCTCTTCTTGACGCTTGAGTAATTCCCTTGCAGCAGGACTCCCCACTGCATCTCTTCGGTGAAGTTCCTCGATGGCTGAATTGAGCTCAACATGACGACGGTTTAAGGCGGTTTGAAGCCCTTCTATCTGGCGACTCGCATCCTGTAAATTTCCAATCATATTCCTATTATGCCGTTGCATGATTCTTATTTCACTCCGATGATGTGCGGCCTCTGAAATAAAAGCCATGAGTATGGAACACGATAAGGCGAGTTGCGGATGAAAGAGTAAAGCAGACGCAATGACCCAGGTTAAGATTCCCACAGATAAGGCTCGAAGTATTCCCATGTACTATAATCGGTTGGCGCACATAAAGAAGATGTTGTGGGGCTTCTACGGGCTCCCATTCATTGAGGTAGTAGAATGAAGCAATTATCGTCGATTTCTATCAGTCCACCAATGGTTAACAAGTGGTCAAGGGCCTCGTCAGCCTCACAATCCTCGATGTTTGATGCTCGGGTTTCTCTAAAGATCGCTTCAAGAGTGGCTACGGGCTCCCCCTTGGCGAGTTCTGCCTCTACAGCAATCAAAACGGATTGACAGGCAATAGCGAGGAGCGGGTCGTCAGTATTGTCATTTGGCATCAAATCGATGAAAACACTTGAGGGATGCAATTCTTGGCTTGCCTCAATATCTTCTTCTGTTCTATTTGGTTCAAGGGCGCGCTGACCCAACCCTCGCAGAGGGTGCTCTTCATTGATGTCAAAACAATCAAACAGATTACGTTGATACGGGTCATCAGCTTCATCTTCGCGATTAACCACCTCAATTCTTCGCCCCAAGTCATCAAGTCGCTGAAGTCTTTGTTCAATGACCATTTTTTCATGAAGTAAATCCACTGCCAATAAATCCATTGCGCCAACCGCTTGATTAACAAGCCACTCGTGAACATTCCAATCTGGATTAACTCCCAGCATTACATCTGCAAGTTGACGAACTTCTTTGGGCAGGTCCTCAAGGGTGATACGGTTTTCATGTTCCTTTTGCCCCTCATCCCCCATGACAGTCCTTGGGACATGACAGCCTATGAAACATCCCCTTCGCGCACAACCTTTGTTTCCAATGGAGACCCCTTACTGGCTCGGCATCTGTGAAAAAATGTGCGGCCAAAGGAAACAGGGGTGTGAAATTAACCACTCTAATGCGAACTACTTTTTACGGGGGTTTTGTTCATGTATGGGCGTCCTGTCGCGAGACTATGGGTGACCACCGCATCACAGTACTTCCGGGTGACGGAACAGGGCGTGAAGTGGCTTTGGAGGCTCAAAAAATCCTTGATACAATCGCCGCAAACACCAATCATGGATTCGAACAAACCGTCATTCCCTGTGGTGGCCAACACTATCTTTCAACCGGTGAAGAATGGGCACCTGGCTCGTTTGAACTTTGCAGAGATGAAACAGATGCTATTTTCCTAGGCGCTATTGGCCAACCTGGCGCATGTCTTCCAAATGGTGACCTTGCCGGAGGCTCTGTAATCTTGGGTTTGCGCAGCGGCTTGGACCTTTATGCAAATGTGCGACCAATCAAACTCTACGAAGGAGT
>DASCRS010000022.1:0-5738 GCA_034402455.1 Candidatus Poseidonia sp.
TGATTTGTAACTGCAAGTTGTGTAGGAGTGGTGAAAATTTCATCTTCTCGAGAAAGGTATTCGTGAACTGCGAGTAGGTTTCGGCCGTTGGCCTTGACCCATGCCTCGGCGTCACTTTGAGCCGTAGATTGTGCGGACATTGCTTTGATTTTCTGCTCTTCAAGGGCAGCAATGGCTTTGTCTGGTGAACCATTGAGGGATGGTATTTGTACTGTTTTTCCTCCGAGTTCCCCGAGTGCCATTTGCACTTCAGCAGAATCATTAGGCAAACAAGCAACTGCTACAATCCGAGGTGCTGCCATGAGTTCGACCTTTTCCAGAAGGTCGTCAAAAATAGAATATGCCTTAGAAGACTTCGGGGTTTCAGAAACGAAGACTTCAACATTACTAGATCCCTTAAGCAAATCAAGCGACATGTTCAACGGTTGCAAGCGTTCAAGCAAATGTAACTGCTCGTCAATATTTGCAATTTCTGCTTCGGAATCGCGCTGGATGTCCAAGGCATCAAGTCCTTCCTGGAGTGTTTTGGGAAAACTACTGCTAAGAAGTTCCTTAATTCGCTTTGTTGGAACAGGCCCTTCCCCATTAACAGGATTGAATGCAGAAATAGCAGCCCTTACTTTTGAGAGATTTGCACTGATTTCGTTTGCTTCGTCTGTTGTAACAGCAGAGCCGACATTGATGCCGTCTTCAAAATTTGAATATGCCTCTATGTGAACGCAGCCAGCATTCACACAACTGCGAAGGACTTCTTCCATACGGTCAACAGGAGCGGCCACGGCAAGACGGGACATAGCAACTGTGTCAAACATGAAATCGCCTCATTCTGACATTAATGCATCGACAACCATTTTGACAGCCTTGTCTTGGTTCTTTGCGGAATTTGTATCAATTGCTGTGATATCTTTAGCACCATCAGATTTGACGGCGTCGGCTTCTCCTTGGCCCTTTGAGCGTGCTGCATCAAGGATTTTTTGAGTTGTTGCGACGGATTCCTCGGCTGCGCTTTGAATCATATCAGATGATTTTTTTCTTGCAACTGAGAGGACTTTTGATGCCTCTTCCTGTGCCTCAATCAATCGCTTTTCAGCACCTTGTTCGGCTTTTTTGATACTGCGCAAGACTTCACCCATACCCATAACAAACACCTATTGAACTTGCTCAATGAAAGGGGGTTTATGAGTCTAACGGGGTGGTTTCCACGCCTTTACTAAGCGGCTTTCTGCCTCTAAATCTACTTGCCATTCCGAAAGGATAGAGAAGTCTTCCTTGAACTTCTTCAAATCCAATTGTTCGCATCATTTTGCGATAGTAACCGTTGGTGCCGTAATGAGTGTAACTTTTTGCAAGGCCTTTCCAAGGGTGGTTCTTTTCCTTAGTGATTAGCCGAGCCATTATTTGAACAACGGAGTTCATCCAAAGAACGCCAAAAAAACCGTGCAATTTATTGGCCTTACCCGCATCACAAATTACCAATTGCCCACCAGGCTTCAGGACTCTGTAAATTTCCGAAAGCCCCTTTGCTTTGTCTTTGAAATCTCGAAATGAGAACAAACAAAACACCATGTCATAGGTATTGTCAGGAAGAGGCATTTCCTCTGCAATTGCTTCAACGTATTTTGCAGGCGCTTCCCCCCGCTTTTTCCGCGCCTCGTCGACGCGACGTTTTGCAGTCGCCAACATTTCTGGAGATGGGTCAAGGCAGGTGACGTCCAATCCAACCAAATCTTCGGCAAAAGAGCCTGGACCGCAACCAACTTCTAACACCTTCATCCCTGGCGATGCATGATTTCTTACATTACGGCGCCACGCTTTATCTTGGCCAAATGTCATCCATTTGTTGACACGATCGTAATTCGGAATGGTCGCCTCAAGTTGCCCCTCAAGCGTTTCCCACGCCTCAGCATCTATGCCAGAGGGGTCAAATCCGCCCGTTGCCGCACGCTTGCCCATGGTGTTGCCGAACCTCCGACTGTTTTGGATATGTCGTTTTGGCCACGCCCGAATAATCCTCAAGCAATACGTTCAACAGTCTCTGGAGTAATTCCTTCTTCGGGAGTTACCCTGAATACTAAAATTTTGAGATTCTCGGGTGCGTTTCGGAATTTTGAAACAATCATTGAGTTCTCGAAATCTGTACCAATGGTCCTTACCTTGAATGATAGAACCATGTCTGCAATAGAGGACAATTCCTGCTTGATGGCTGGGTCAAGGCCGTCTGTTGAAACTGAAATTAGAAGTAATCCACGTACCAATTGAGCGTGAGCTTGCAGCATTCTCACCATGGACAAAACCCTGGCTGGGTCATCACGTTGCAAGAAAAAGTCCAAGTTGTCAAGAACTGCTCGGAAATAAGGTCCGAGGCCCATGATTTCATTAGTTACTTCTGTGAGATAATCTTGATTGTTATCTTCGACAAAACGGGTTTGTGCGAGGCGCTGAATATCGTCTAATTGGAATCCTTCAAGGCGGTACCTACTTGCAAGAAGTTCTCTTTCCAGTACATTTGAATTGTATTCTTCACCAATGGTGCGTACGCTGATATCCAACGGCCAACTGTATTTTTTGAAGATGCGAATAATCTCTTGTTGACCCTCATCTGTAGCGATGTAAAGTGTGTTGTCTGGCTCTTCGGCAGGGGATGTGAATTGTTTTGCAAATAGTTCACTACCTGAACCAGTTTCAGTGAAAGCAATCATCGTAAAACCACGAGGGACTCCACCTCGCATTTCGTTGTCGAATTTGGGGACTCCAAAAGAGCCGACTGTTCCAAAGAAATCTTCGTCTTCGGAGTCAAATGTCATCTTTTTTGCCATGCATCACACCTCAAAGGACGACGACCTGCCCGCGGTCAACAATATCTGTACAGTATGTGTCCAAATTGGACAGAACGAGAGGAGGTGTTTGGTCTGGAACAGTCAATACAACAGAAAGAATCTCTCTCTGGCGGAAAGTGTTGATGAATGTATGAAGGTATTCTGCAAGCATACGGTCGTCGTTGTAAATAGCCAAAGCATTAACACTGTCAAGGAAGACAAAGTTACGCTGAGAATTCATTGTGCGCAAAACATACAAAGTACGAAGAAGAACACTTTCAAGCATAATTGGGCTGTCAACAAAGTGTACATTCGAATAATTGACATCTGTCCCTCCAAGAATTCCCGAGGATACCAAATCAATGAACTGTATGTGCGAAACATCAACACCAATCGCCTCAAATGCTTGGATAATCTCAACAGCACCTCGGCTTGCTGAAATATAAACACCTCCCATCTCAAACATCTGCATGAGTGGAACCATGGTACTTGCTGTCACCATAAATGAATTTGCGGACCCAACACGAACTTGGACTGCACTGTTGAGGGCAACTTGAGTTAACTGCTCTGCAATTCTTTGATCTAATTCAAACATCTTTATTGCCCCCATCTGGTGTTCTTATCTACTGAAGCGCCCCACTTGAGCATTGGAGTAAGCATTACCCGCAGAGGTGTAAGTTCAATGGCGTGTTTTGCGCGACTATGCGCGGTTCCACGCATTTTCACAACTTGTAAAAACCGCAAGAGATGGCCCATTCGTTCGGAATCACCCATCACAATAATGCCGTCCGCAATTGCTTCTTCAACACCAAAGGAAGACCAGTGAGCATTTTCTGTGGCCGATGTAATTTCAGAGATAAGAATGGTCGTGCAACCTAAAGTTGCCAATTTCTTACCGAGAGTGAACAAGAAATCACGAATCAGTTGTTCGGATTTAATCTTGTAACAAAGCGTAGTCACTGAGTCAATAACAAGACGCGTAACACCAATGGTGTTGACGATGTCAACAATGGCCTTAATCAAAGCGTGAACGTCTTCGAGTTCAAAGGACGCCTTATCCAATCCAAGCCATGAATATAGCACGTCCATATCAAAAACGTTAATGAGTCCTGAATCAACCATATTCATGTCAAAAAATGAATATTGACGAATATTTTCAAGTAATTTAACCGAAGGTTCGGTCGCAGTAAAGTGGGCGCATGCTTCACCTGCAAGCGCTCCACGTACAAGGAATTCCATACCTAGAGTTGTCTTTCCCGAACCGCAAGTTCCCGCAGCAAGAACCGTTGACCCGTAAGGGATGCCTCCACGAAGAATCTCATCCAATCCATGGATTCCGGTTAGGCACCGGTCTCGGGTGTAAACGGTTGTAGGTTGCATGTGAACGAACCATTGGAACAGTCGGTGGTTGATGAAGTGTCCGCAACAAACGAGCAAAAACACCGCAGCATGAGTGATTGTATCACGCTTCGCCGGGGGTTGGCGTATCAACAATACTCCAAGCACTTGACTCCGTCATGCTTGACCCATCCCATTGGATTGACTGACCCGTGACAAGGAAAAGCCCCGTGTCCCCTCCCCACTCTGCACGGGCCATCTCAGCGGCTCTTGTTTCATCCAGTTGAGTATAGCGTAAAGACAAGGTCCCCCTTCCATCAGACAGACCGTCAACCTGGCCAACACCCAAAAAGGCATATTGCCCCAAATCAATGACTTGAGATGCATTGCCAGTGGATTGACTAGTTGGGTCTCCAGTGAATAACACCAAGGATTTACCTGATAAAACGCCAGATTGAAGAAGAATGTTCGTGGATGATGCCCCTGCTGTATGATTAAATGACCAGCCCCTCAAGGCAATCGCGAAATCGTTTGGATTGTAAACTTCAATCCATTCTGGCCCACCAGACGAGGGGCGAGCGACTATTTCATTGAGGTGTAATGCATTGTTTTTTCTCCCACCATTGTGAACTTCAAGGATAATCTGAATCAATTCACCGTCTTGTTGAAAACTGCGATAGGCGGTAGAGGATGAAGAAGCAGTTCCTCGCTCCGTACCACCGTTGAATAATTGCGTACCCTTTCTAGAGTTGTTATCACTTTCCATGACCTTAATTGACAAGTGGAGGCTCATCTCGTCGCTAAGACCAATCCCTGCTGCCATTCCATCTTCTGTGATTTCATGGAGTGCGAGAATTTTTGATGTATCCAAACGATGATTGCTAATTAGGCCAGGTTGTACTCTCCCTTGCTCAAGAGCCGAAGCCTCGGCAAGATGCCAATCGGCGGTTGAATTCGCATAATCCAGCCCTTCTTCACCTGCTGGAACAAACCACCCCTCTCCTGAAGTGAGGCGGTCAAGTCCCATTGCAGCAGCACGGTCTAAACGGTCAACTGCAGGGTCATTAGAGCCCATTTGCAATTGAGCTAAAGACAAAAAAGCGGTGAGGATCATGAGAAAAAGAGTAAATGCCGACAAAAATTCAATCACAGCAGTAAGGCCGCGTTCATCTCGAACGAGGTTTGCCTTACCAACAGGTCGCATATTACCACTCACGAAAGGCACGATTATGAGGTTTACCGCACTGAGAACGTCTTTATGGTTTCAATTAGCCGTTACTTCCTCTGTCCAATTGTCTCATCACTAACAAAAGATGCATGATTTTAGGCGAATTAAGCGATGAGTCTTTGAAGCCCCAATGCGAGGAACATATGATGACAGAGCGTAAGCAATGTGCGAGACCAACCCAAAAAGCAGGCATTGGACTTGTTTTCCTACTCCTCTTCTCAACATTAGGAACTCTGGCCTTAGCGCCCACTGCAACAGCCAACGGCAACCAATCTCTTGGAATTGTAAGTGCAAGCCAACCTGTTGAAAATAGGTGGTTTTCATCGTTTGATAATATTGAATTTTCTGTGGACATA
>DASCRS010000023.1:0-14093 GCA_034402455.1 Candidatus Poseidonia sp.
GAATATAGATGTCATTTGGCCATTTGAGACAAATTCTCTGCGAATCATAGTGTTGAAACAATTGTAGCATATTAAATCCGAGATGAACTTGATCGGCAGGTTTGTGCAGTTCCCTAGTTCCATCATCTATGACCCAAGAAACTGCAATGCCACCTTCAAAGGATTCCCAGGAACGACCTCTCCTTCCCCTACCGAGCAATTGCCGATCAGCAGTACAACGAACACCTGCTGAGTGAGAACCCACCAATAGAACTGTGTTTGTACTTTCAACAACCGATTCATGGAGTTTTTGGGAGTTGGCATAAGGAGTCCACATTCCAACTAAAAATAGCGCCTCCCCATCCTCAAAGTTTTCAGTTGCGATAACTCTCGCAGCGAGCCCATTTCTCCATGCGATAGAACATGCATTCGCCCCATCCAAAAGACTGGAAACAACGGCAAGGGCAATGCCGTTTTCTTTTAGCAACTGTCCTTTTGAAATCCGATTGACATAACGCACGAAGAGGCCCTTATCGTCCGTATCAATGAGGGCTGATTCTTCCATTGGGCCTAATACTTCCTCTCCTTCATCGGGGCGAGGCAAGTAAGGAAGATTCCACATCACGACATCGTACCTTCTGTCACCTCCCCACTGGGCTGAAAAACCATCCATCAACGGACCTGGCCCTCCCTCAAGTACAGTTATTGTTTGACCATATAGAGAGGCGTGATGGCGCGTGCAGGCAACTGAAAATGGATTGATGTCGCAAGCCACAACCCTCCATCCAAGCGTGGCAGCATGTATGGAAACCGCGCCACTTCCACAACCGATTTCAAGGCAGGATGAACCATGTGGTAAACCCAGACGATGAAGCGCTCCAGCCAATAACGATGTGTCTTCCCTCGGAGGGTAAACTGTCGCTGGCAAGTCAAATTCAAATGTTTGGCGAGTGGGTGAATTCCAGACCACTTTTTTTGAGCCACAACTTAGCCGTTCAATTTCTGCTTCGGCAGCCTCGGCGGTGAAGTTCGGACCTGTTTTCACAGAGCCTTCGAAGTGCCGCCACCTCATGATTCTATGTGTCCTAATCATACGGAGAACTGCCATACGCACAGGAAACGCAGTTTTTGTGCAAATAGTATTATCACTAGGTACAAATTGAGTTCTTAGTTTGAGGTCAACCACGCCCCGAAATGTATAATAACACCTTGAAGGTCGGACGAAAAGCCCAAGTTGCTACTTTGGGCCTGTAGCTCAGTCAGGTAGAGCGTCGGACTTTTAATCCGATGGTCGCGGGTTCGAACCCCGTCAGGCCCGCCTGCTGAACTTAACGGCCCTTGTTGCATGGGTATTCGCGGGGTGTAAGAATGGTAGTAAAAAGTGCAACTAAAAAACGCTTGATGGAACTGGGAGTTTCTGAGGATTACGCTCACAAACTCGCAACTGACAGAAACATGACCGACATCAAAAACCTCGGCCACGATGAAGTCGCTTCAGTCCTTGGTATTTCCAAAGACGCTGAAGAATTCGTCAACACAATGAATATCATCGCTGAACAAGGCTCTCGCCGACGTGCAGCGAAAAAGAGCAAGAAAATTACCATTCGCTCCAAAGCAATCGATGATTTCGATCGCCCAGAAATAACTTCCCGTTTCAACGCCCTAAACCATATCCTTGTGCCTCATCAAGAATTGGTTGGAGAGGCGAACATTTCCGACGAAGCCCAACTCGCCATTGAGTTGGAAGAACTCGCACCTTGGAACATGGTACAACCTGATGCTGAGACCGGTGAAGACCGCTTGGCCAAAGAGTTGTTACCAAAAATCCTAATCACTGACCCAGTTGTTCAGGTCATCAAAGAATTTGCAGAAGCAGAAGATATGGCAACGCTTGCGGCCAACCCCGACCACAAGCCACTTGCTGCTGGTTGGATTGCTGACCGAGTTCTGAAAGTCGTCCGCCAATCCCCATCGGCTGGACGCACAATCGCCTATCGGCTGATTGTGGAGGGGAACTGAGGAGAGGATACCATGCAAGAAATCATTCAATCATTTTTTAGAGAACGAAGCTTGGTTAATCACCAACTCGCATCATATGACGACTGTATTCCCGCAACTGAGACTTCTCTTTCACGAATGGAGAAAATCATTCGAAACATTCGTGTTGGAACTGACGAAGATTTCGACGACGACGAAGGCGGTTACATCAAACTTGACGTTGCTGAACAAGACATTGTTATCCGTATCAAAAATGTGAAACTCGGCAAGCCAATGGTCAAAGAAGCAAATGGTGCACTCAACGATTCAACCCCAATGCAGTGCCGATTGCGAAAGTTGACCTACATGTCACCTGTTTCCATGGATTTCACCATCAAGCGAAACGGTGTTCCTTCCCCTACTGAGAAAGGTGTTCAAGTTGGTTCAATGCCAATTATGGTCCGCTCAAAACGCTGTAACCTTCACCCTACGCACATTGCAGGAGATCGCGTCCTCAACCCAACTACCTCTGACGAAGACAAGGCAACCTGGCACGACCTTCTTCGCAAGAAAGGAGAAGACCCCCTTGACCCAGGTGGCTACTTCATCATCAACGGAACTGAGCGTGTTCTCATTTCAATGGAAGACCTCGCACCGAACCGTGTTACTGTTGAAATCAACAAGCGATATGCAAAACAGACTGAAGTTGCAAAGATTTTCTCACAAAAAGACGGTATGCGCAAGCCATTGACCGTTGAAAAGCGCCGTGATGGAATGCTAATGGTCAAAATCAGCACAGCAGGAACAACAGCAATTCCCGTAGTTCTTCTAATGCGTGCACTCGGAGTTGAAAACGACCAATCAATTTTCCAAGCCATCGCTGGAAACACAGAGTCATTCAAGTACATCGTTGCAAACATCAACGAAGTCAAGGACAACGAAGAGTACGGAGTCGAAAACAAAGAAGAAAGCCATGAATGGCTTCAGAAAAAATTCGCAGCAGGTCAGCAAAAGGAATACCGTGAAGCGCGTGTGAATCAATTGCTTGACCGTGAACTTCTTCCCCACTTGGGAGACAATCATGAAGACCGTGACAAGAAAGCCATCTACTTGGGACGCATTGTCCGCCAAGTTTTGGAAATGGCAATTGAAGGCAGAGATCCTAACGACAAGGACCACTATGCAAACAAGCGTGTACGTTTGGCTGGAGACCTCATCGAAGACCTCTTCCGTGTTTCTGCTGGACAACTTTCCCGTGACCTCAAGTATCAACTTGAGCGCCACCACAACCGCAAGCGAGAACTCAAAATCACCTCATGCTTGCGTCCTGATGTATTGACCTCCAAAATTATGCATGCACTTGCAACAGGTAACTGGGTTGGCGGTCGTTCTGGTGTCAGCCAACTTCTTGACCGAACTACATACCTTGCTGCTCTATCTCACATGCGCCGTGTTACTTCGCCCCTCGTTCGAAGTCAACCTCACTTTGAAGCACGTGACCTCCACCCAACACAGTGGGGCCGCTTATGTCCTAACGAGACTCCTGAGGGTCAAAACTGTGGCCTAGTGAAGAACGCTGCCCAAATGATTGACATCTCTGAAAATATTGATGAAGTCGAAATCCGAGAACGTCTTGACGAATTGGAAGTTTACCAGCCAGATGATTGGACTGACGGCGATCGTATTCACGTTAACGGTGATATTTACGGCATCCACAAGAGAGGGCAAAAACTCGTTTCTCACTTCAAATCTGCTCGCCGACGTGGTGTGATTCCTTCTGAAGTTTCCATTCGTCACGACAAGGAAAACAAAGACATTTTCATCAACACCGACAAGGGTCGTATCTTGCGTCCTGTGCTCATCCTTTACGATGGAGCTCCTCGTTTGACCCTTGATCATCTATCCAAGTTAACGAGTGGAGAAATGAACTTCCGCTCTTTGGTAATTGAAGGAATTGTTGAATGGATTGATGCTGAGGAAGAAGAAGACCTCTACATTGCGCCACGACCATTCATTCTCCCTGAGACTGTCCCCGAAGGTGACTCTGCTGGCCTTGCAGGCCGTACAGTCAAAAACGAGGATATTGAATGGCTCAACCTCGGAGAACCTGGTGCTCAAACAGCTTATCTTCGTGCAAAGGTACGAATGCCAAATGGTGAATGGAATACAACTGAGTTTGATATCCCTCTCCTTTACACAGAGGAACATACCCACTGTGAGATTGACCCGCAACTCGTACTCGGTGTTTGCGCTTCTTTAATCCCATACCCTGAACACAATTCCACACCTCGTGTTACTGGTGGTACGGCAATGGTCAAGCAATCTCTTGGACTTCCAAGTGCCAACTACCGCATGCGACCCGACACTCGAGCTCATATCTTGCACTACCCACAGCGCTCAATTACCAAGACTAGAGCCATGTCAACGACCAACTTTGACGAACGTCCTGGAGGTCAGAACTTTATTGTGGCAATCATGTCCTTGCACGGCTATAACATGCAAGATGCAGTGATTATGAACAAGGGTTCAATTGACCGAGCCCTAGGCCGTTCAACCTTCAACCGTACCTACAACGCAGAACGCCGCCGATTCCCTGGTGGACAAGTTGAAGAAATTGAAAAACCTGGTTCCTCAAAGGATGAAATCAAGGGACTCAAGACACCTGAGGCTTATATGCACTTGGAAAATGATGGATTGCCCGTTCCAGAGACCGAATTGATTGGCGGAAATGTATTGGTTGGAAAGACCAGTCCTCCTCGCTTCCTTGAGGAAACCTCTGGTGGAGCTTTCTTGATGGCTCAAGAGCGCCGAGAATCATCCATGCTTGTTCGCCACGGCGAAAAGGGATGGGTTGACAATGTCTACGTTACCGAATCACTTGATTCTGGTCGCCTCGTTCGTGTCATGGTCCGCAGCCACAAGATTCCTGAAGTTGGTGACAAATTTGCTTCACGTCACGGACAAAAAGGTGTCATCGGACGCTTAGTTGAACCTGAAGACATGCCATTCACCCCCGATGGTATTGTACCTGACCTTATCATCAACCCTCACGCCATTCCTTCGAGAATGACAGTTGCCCACGTTCTAGAAATGATCGGTGGAAAGGTTGGAGCAATGGAAGGACGCCGTGTAGACGGTACCGCATTCCGTGGAGAAAAGGAATCCAGTCTCCGTGACGGTTTAGTCCGTAACGGGCTCGACCACACGGGCCGTGAAACAATGATTAACGGTGAAACTGGTGAATCTTACCCTGCAGACATCTTCGTTGGATGTATCTTCTATCAACGATTGCACCACTTGGTATCCTCAAAGATTCACGCTCGTTCCCGTGGACGTGTTCAAATCTTGACACGCCAGCCAACAGAAGGACGTGCCCGACAAGGTGGTCTTCGATTTGGTGAGATGGAACGTGACTGTTTGATTGCTCACGGTGCTTCAATGGTCATCAAGGACCGATTACTCGATGAATCTGACGGTATTGACATGTATGTTTGTGCCCAATCAGGCCACATCGCTTGGTACGACCCGAAGCGAGGAACCTACGTCAGCCCAATCCATGGTGATGGGGCGGAAGTCTACAAAGTACAGACTTCATATGCATTCAAGTTACTTCTAGACGAAATGAAGAGTTTAGGAGTGGCCATGCGCCTTGAACTGGAGGACCGAAGATGAGCAGAAGAACGACAATGATACCCAAGCGGATTGCTCAAATCCGATTTGGATTGATGGACCCACTTGAAATCAAGAAAATGTCTGCTGTTGAGGTAAAAACAGCTGACACATACAAGGACGACGGTCACGCATACAAACAAGGCCTAATGGACCCTCATATGGGTGTTATTGAACCTGGTCTCATTTGCCCAACTGATGGCTGCAAGTACGACGAGTCCCCCGGTCACTTTGGTCATATTCAACTCGAACTGCCTGTGATCCACATCGGTTTCGTGAACTTGATTAAGACTGCACTCAAAGCAACTTGTAATACATGCAGTAAAATCCTCCTCCACACCGAAGAGGGAACTAGCCCATCAAACCCAGAACATTCTGAACAGGATTACTACCGAAATCGTATCCGTGACGTCATGACCAAGCACGGTGTCGGTTCAACGGAATTCTCAAAGATGATTAAGGAAGTCGAAAAGGTAACCTCTGGAACCAAGCGAAAGGTGTGCATGCACTGCGGCGCAGCCCAAGGTAAGATTGTTCTTGACAAGCCAACCACCTTCAAGGAGAAGAGCGAAAACACTGAGCGAAAACTCAATGCTCGTGACGTCCGTGAATGGTTGAGCAGCATCCCTGCGGACCATCTCATCTTTATTGGTATGGACAAGCAAAACCGTCCAGAATGGATTGTTCTCAAGGTCTTGCCAGTTCCTCCAATCACCGTTCGCCCATCCATTACATTGGACAGCGGTGACCGCTCTGAAGACGACCTCACGCACAAACTCGTTGACGTTCTACGTATCAACCAACGACTTCGTGAAAACCGTGACTCAGGTGCACCTCAACTGATCGTTGAAGATTTGTGGGAACTCCTACAATACCACATTACAACCTACTTTGATAACCAAACATCAGGAATACCCCCTGCTCGCCATCGCTCTGGCCGTACTTTGAAGACGCTAACACAGCGCCTCAAGGGTAAGGAAGGACGTTTCCGAAGCAATCTTTCTGGTAAGCGTGTCAACTTCTGTGCACGTTCAGTGATTTCACCCGACCCCTACCTCAGCGTTAACGAAGTCGGCGTCCCTACCAAGATTGCCAAGGAACTTACCGTCCCTATTCGTGCCACTGCCCGTAACCGTGAACAAATGCGGCAAATGATCCTACGAGGACCTGACGTTCACCCTGGTGTGAACTACATCATCCGTGGAGATAACCGCCGTGTGAAGATTAACGCACGAAGCAGACTCTTGAATGCTGGATTCCGATGCCATAACCCTGAGTGCAACGAGGAAACAACACAACGACACGACCTCCACCAAGTCATGCCTGCACCAAATTTCCTGCCTGGAATGGTCATTCAAAAGCAAATCTCTCTCAGTGGAATGGACCAAAGCGTCGAAGAGATCACATACACAGTGAATGATGCTGCAACTCTGTTTAATCTTCAAGGAATTGACGAAAATGGAAAGCCACTCCCAGAAGACGACCCACGAGCCGTTCTCCATTACCGATGGATGCACGAACTCGCACAGGCTGACAAAGCAGACCCTGATCCCTTCCCTGAACATTTGGAAGTGACCTGCCCGCACTGTCTTAGCCCTGTTGACGAATTCTATGGTGAGCGAACGCAAGTTGAAGACCGTCTCGCAACTGTTGACCGCTACGGTAACCCAAAGCCTGGACTACAAGTAGAGCGACACTTAATCGACGGTGATGTTGTCATCTTCAACCGACAACCTTCACTTCACCGCATGTCAATGATGGTTCACGAAGTTCGTGTCATGAAAGGTCATACCTTCCGGTTCAATCTCGCAGTATGTACTCCGTACAACGCTGACTTTGACGGTGATGAGATGAACCTTCACGTGATTCAATCTGAAGAAGCACGTGCTGAGGCTAAGATTTTGATGCGTGTTCAAGAGCACATCCTCACACCACGTTACGGTGGAGCTGTTATCGGTGGAATTCACGACCACATTTCGGGAGCATACCTTCTTTCCCGCCCTGGTACACTCATCAAACAATCCAATGGACTAGAAATGCTTGGAAACATTGACTATACTGGAGAATTACCTGAAATTGTCAAAGATGATAACGGTAATGCTTGCTTCCGTGGACAAGACTTGATTTCGTTAATTATCCCAGACAACATCCATTTGCGCTTCCGCAGTCGTTCCAATGACTGGGTTATCGTCAAAGACGGTGATGTTGAAGGAACTTTGGACAAGCGTGCTATTGGTGCTGAAGATGGCCGCCTCTTGGATGCTATCGTTCAAACCAATGGCCCTGAACTTGGTGCCCGTTTCCTCGATGAATTTACCCGTATGTCAATCGCTGCATGTACATCCCTTGGATTTACAACTGGTATTGACGACGAAGACCTATCCGAAGAAGCTGTTGCTGCAATTGATGCTGCAAACTCCAAGGCAAGCGACGAAGTTGATGCTGAACTGGAGAAATTCGGAACCAACGGTAAGAACTACGAAGCACGACCTGGACGAACTCCCCGTGAGACCATGGAAGAAAACATCATGCAAATGCTTGACAAAGGTAAGCAAGAAGCTGGTGAATACGCAAAGGATGAGTTGAACAAGTCTGGCTCTACTAACGCTGCAGTCAACATGGCTATTTCTGGAGCACGTGGTTCCATGGATAACCTGACCATGATGGCTGCTTCCATTGGACAAGCAAAGGTTCGTGGAAAGCGATTAGAACGTGGATATGATGACCGTGTCCTACCTCACTTCAAGCGTGGTGGCCGTGGAGCCCCTGACCGTGGTTTCATTGCATCGTCTTTCAAGCGTGGATTGAAGCCTACGGAGTTCTTTATGCTCTCCGTTTCTGGCCGTGAGTCTCTTGTCGATACCGCTGTCCGTACTGCAAAGTCTGGTTACATGCAACGACGATTGATTAACGCAATGGATGATTTGAAGGTGTTTGATGATGAAATGCTCTCAGTTCGCAACACTGCGAACCGTATCATTCAATTCAGTTATGGTGAAGACGGTATTGACCCGTCTCGTGGTGTGCACGGTTCTCCGTTCAACATCGATGTCATCGTTGACGCAGCCCTTGGAACATCTGGTGGTCTAGAAATTGAACGTGATTCCTACGAACGAGAAATCGTTGAAGAGGATCTTGGAGCATGGGAAGATGATGCTGAAGAAGATAACGGAGGTGAGAACTGATGGTAGTAAAGAGCGCAACCAAGAAGAAGCTCATGGATTTGGGCATTGCAGAAAACTTTGCTCACATGCTGGCTGATGACCGAAAGTGGGACGATGTCAAGGTGATGACTCAAAATGATGTCGCCAAGTTTTGTGAGACCGACTCCGATACCGCAGGAACTATTCATGCAACCATCATTGCTGCAACCCAAAAGGGACGTGATTCAGGCAGTGAAGCGACTGGTCCAGTAACAAGTGTCCGACTACGAAAAACCACACGCCGAGCACGAACCAAGACTGTCGTTGCTATGGAAACCTACGATATTGAGCGTAAAATGAAGGCTACCGAAGACGAACTTGCTGACGACCCTGTTTTCAAATCAATCAAAAATGCAGCAGAAGCTTCTGGTTCTAACAGATTCACAAACCGCATCTACAACGACCTTACGGTCGCTTGTCACAACCGTGGTAAGAAGAAATTGACTAAGCCTCAGGCAAAGAAGGTCATTGATGAAGCCATTATCGCATTGGATAGAGCAAGTATTGACCCGTATGAAGCCGCTGGAATCATTACCGCACAATCCATTGGAGAACCAGGTACACAGATGACCATGCGTACTTTCCACTATGCTGGTGTTGCTACAGTTAACGTAACTCAAGGTTTGCCTCGTATTATTGAGATTGTTGACGCTCGAAAGGTCCCTCAAACACCGACCATGACCATTCGAATGACCGCTGACCAAGAGGAAAACGAAGGTGCTGCCAAGAAACTTGCTGCAGCCATTGAAGTTACTACTACAGTCAACATTGCATCTTTGGACACTGACGTTGCTCAACGACGTTTGGTTCTCAAACTCAACAAAGGTAACCTCAAGCAAAAGGGTATGACGCCTCTTGAAGTGAAAGACAAACTTGAGCGTGCAACACGACTCTTTGTTCAAACTGATAAGGTAAAGAACCCCTCAACTTTGACCTTGATTCCTGGTGTTCACAGTGAAGATGACCTCACTGAACTTGACGCTAATCCACCATCTTACACTATGTTGTTGCAACTTGAGGAAAAAATCCGAGACATGCGCCTCAAAGGTATTCCTGGTATTGAGCGTGCCAACGTTCAGTTGGACGACAAAACTGGCGAATATTACCTATCAACAATCGGAAGTAACCTACAACGTGTAAGTGAATTGGAAAACATTGACCGTTCCCGAACCTATACCAACAACATCATTGAAATCTACGAATACCTCGGTATTGAAGCTGCTCGACAAGCGATTGTCGATGAATTGCAACTCACTCTTGATGGTGCTCGCTTGGAAGTTGACGTCCGTCACTTGCTGATGGTTGCTGATGTTATGACCTCTGAAGGTGAAGTTCGTGCTATTGGACGCCACGGTGTATCAGGTACCAAGCACAGTATCCTTGCCCGTGCCGCTTTCGAAGTTACAGTGAATCACTTGTTGAAGGCAGGTATCATCGGAGAGAAGGATTACCTCACTGGTGTTGCAGAAAACATCATCGTCGGGCAACCAATTTCACTGGGTACAGGAAGCGTAGCTTTGTACTACATACCTGAGGAGTAATTTTCCCAACCATGAGAAACACATGTGGAGAATGGAGGAATAAAAATGGATCTAAGCCGACAACTGAAAAATGCAATCGCAACAGGTAACCTGTTGTTTGGACAACGCCAAGCCAACGATGCTTGTGCCAACGGAGAAGCAAAGTTGGTGCTCGTTGCTGCCAATTGCCCAGAAGAATACACAGATGCCCTGCGTGCAACTCACCCTGAAGTGACCATGTACCGTGCAGCAATGGTGAACCGTGAACTCGGCATCGCCTGTGGTAAGCCCTTCTCTGTTTCTACCATCACCATCATCGATGCTGGAGACAGTGATTTACTTGCATTGGACTCCAACATGGAGTAAACCTGTATCATCAAGGAAACAAAGGCTTGATGGCCTTTGATGGACCCCCTCAATATATGCAGAGAGTCCGCAGTCCGAGTTTACCCTTGTTCCTCATTGCCTTATTCGTGATGAGTTTTCTTAATCCACTCGTAACCATAGAACAATCTTGGACTTCAGAATTGCAATCAATCACTGAGTCAAATGAGGCCTCTGCCCGTTCTTCGTCTCCAGAAATATTCCTCTCATCAGGTGGTTCATCTAATGGTGACGAGTTTGATACGATGATCGCGGCTGGCTTTGATGGCTATTATGTTGGAGGAGATTTCAATCGTACACTGGCTTTTGGAACTCAAACACTCCAACCAACCTCTCCTTTTTCAAATGGAAATGAATTTTACCTCGCAGGTATTGATGATACGGGAACGTGGACTTTCCTAGCAGGAGCCGACCACAGCACTGGCGGTGTTTCATTCCTAACTGACATTGCCACTATCAACGGGATGGCTGTAATCACGGGCTACATGTATGGACAGGTTGATTTTGGTCAGACCATTCTCAATACTCAAGTTCTGGATGGGTTCGTGGCAGTTGCCGACTCTACCGGAAACTGGATGTGGGCTACTGCATTCCAAACTCTTCCAAACGCCTCAACAGATGCCAGCATTCCACAAAGTATCTCGGTTGACACTCAAGGTGACATTATTGTAGCAGGGTACTTTTCAGGTGAAACTGATTTTGGCGGAACAATCATCAATGTATCAAACGAAGAAATATTTGTTGCCAAAATTGATGGAATGAACGGTGCGCTAAAGTGGGTCAAGAGCGGAGGAGGAATGGGTACACAAGTAGTAACTGACATCGTTACAGACCTCAACGGAGATTACCATGTTTCATGCCTCACTCAAGACAATGTTCTGTTTGGAACAACTAGTTACACGGTGGTGGGAACTCAAGACTCATTTGTACTCAAAGTGACCAGTTCGGGAACAATTGCTGGAATTAGTGGCTATGGAATTCCTTCACAAGTTGTCACAGTACAAGATCTAGCAGTTGATTCAACTGGCAATCTCTACCTTGGCGGAACATTCCAAGGAACCCTTGCTAAGAGTGTATGGTCAATTACTGCAAACAAGGGTGGAAGTGATGTCTTTTTCATCAAACAAGCTACCAGTGGTTCTTCAAACAGTGATTGGGCCATTTTCGGAGGAACAAACCAAAACGATGTTCTTGAGGGAATGGAAGTGACCTCAAAGGATGAAATCATATTTACTGGCTACTTGGATGGAACATTCACTGCTGGAAACAAAGCCATAACACCGAATGGAAATTATGATGGCATCGTAGGTGGAATTTCTAAAACTGGAAGTTGGTCTTGGCTCGACACCACTGATAGCCCAGATTATGAAACTGGAAGAGGTCTTGCCATCAATGGCACAGATGTCATTGCAGTTGTTGGGGCATTTGCCGGAACTAGTGGAAATCCAAGTATCACCAAGGGTACAACTACCGTAACAACTTCTGGCGGTTGGGACGTCTATGTGTGGGCATTTGATTCCACAATGAAGCAAGACTCTGACAGTGACGGAGTTCCTGATTTTGAAGACAATTGTCCAACTGTGGCAAATCCTGGCCAAGGAAACACTGACTTTGATGAGAACGGTGATGCATGTGACTCCGATGATGATAATGACGGCATTACCGACAATTCACCCGACCTTTGCGCCCGAGGTGGACAATACAACTGGACTTCGACACAAGACTTCAATGATCCAGCAAACTCAAGTGATTGGGACAGAGATGGATGCAGAGATAGTATTGAGGACGATGACATAGATAATGATGGAATAAGAAATAGCAATGATGATTGCCCCCGAACATCATACAATCCACCTCGACCTACATGGGTTTCAGATTCCTCAACCGATATTGACGCAGACGGATGCCGAGATATTGATGAAGACAGCGATGACGATGGTGACGGTTTTAGCGATGGAAGCGATGATTGCTCCAGTATTCCTGGCAACTCCACTCTAGGGGAAGTCGGATGCCTCGACAGTGATGGTGACGGGTGGGCTGATTCGTGGGACGACTGCCCTCATGAGGTTGGGAACTCCACTGAAAATAACAAAATTGCTTGCCTAGACACCGATGGTGATGGATGGGCTGATGTTGATGATGCCTTTATCAGTGAACCAACGCAATGGGCAGATAGCGATTCAGACACTTATGGGGACCATCCCGATGGATTAAATCCTGACGCGTGTCCAAATTCTGCTGGCACCTCAACTCTTGACCGCAATGGGTGCATTGACTCTGACGGCGACGGCTATTCAAACCCTGATGCACTTTGGAGTGCAGAAGATGGGGCTGACGCATTCCAAGATGATGTTACACAATGGTCGGACTTTGACGGTGATGGTTTTGGGGACAATTATGCGAATATCAGTTGGACCGACCGAAATCAAGATTGGCCTGGCACCTATGTAGAGAATGCATACAATCAGGATGCTTGCCCAACACGTGTAGGCACATCATGGAAAGGAGATACTTCTGGATGTCCTGACGCCGATGGTGATGGATGGTACAATCTCCAAGATGCATTCCCAATCGACAACACACAGTGGAGCGATGAAGATGGAGATGGATTCGGAGATAATCAATCTGGAACCACTCCCGACTCTTGCATTCAAAGACCAGGTGGTTCATTCACTGACCGTTTTGGTTGTAGCGACTACGATGAGGACGGTGTTTCTGACCCAGACCCCGACGCCAATTACTTCCCATCAGATGGGGCTGATGCATTCTTTGATGAACCCACGCAGTGGTCCGATAGCGATATTGATGGATATGGGGACAACCCACTTGGTTTCCAACCCGATGCTTGTCCGCAACTGCGAGATTCTTCTACCGTTGATCGTTTCGGATGCGCAGATAGTGATGGAGACGGTCTATCTGACCCAGATTCAAACTGGACTGTAACCAATGGTGCAGATGCTTGTCCGATGGTATATGGAAATTCAAGCGCTGACCGCATCGGTTGTTTGGACCAAGATGGTGACAATTACTCTGATCCAACCGATGACTGGGGAATTGCAGAAGGTGCTGACGCATACCCGAAGGACCCAACGCGGTGGATTAAAGAAGCCGAAAGTGAGGTCGCATCCAAGGGTGAATTGACGACATATGTCATTGGAGGAGTTGGATTGCTGATATTGGCAGGTATTGCAGCCTTACTCTTTGTTCGTTTCAGAGGGGAAGATGAAACCAAAGAGTGGGCAAACGCAGCAGCCCAGGTTGCTATGCCAAACTTCCAAGCACAACCTGCAGCACAAGTTGCTATGCCAAACTTCCAAGCACAACCTGCAGCACAAGTTGCTACGCCAAACTTCCAAGCACA
>DASCRS010000024.1:0-12991 GCA_034402455.1 Candidatus Poseidonia sp.
GGATTGTACATCAATGTCGGCGTTCAGCACTTCACTAATACGGCTTGGTTTGAGCCAATTGTCCCTGCAATTCTTGGTGACGCCGCATTTTGGGTCTATGTTACCGGGGTCATTGAAATCGCTCTTGGCGTTGGCCTCATCATCCCTCAAACCCGACGTTATGCTGGGCTTGCAAGCGCGGCATTTCTCGTCGCTGTATATTGGGCCAACCTGAACATGTGGGTCAACAATATCGCCATTGGAGGCAAGACCTACGCAAATATCTGGCATGTGCTTCGTTTGGTCGCCCAGACAGGCATGATTACGCTTTCATTGTTGATTGCTGGACAACTTACTGAAGAACCAGATACTCTCGAATCCTCCAAGTCTTAGGAGGTTGGAGTAGGTTTTACTCAGCGGTCTCTTGAACGCCCTGAGCCTTGATTGCCACGATTGCCCTGCCCTCTTGAACGCCCTGAGCCTTGATTGCCACGATTGCCCTGCCCTCTTGAACGGTTTGAGCCCGATGAGTTGGAACGATTTGGTCTTGAGTTACGCCCTCCTCCAGAGTTGTTTGATGTTCGCTGTCCACCTCTTGAGTTGTTGGGCTTTCTCTGTCCACCTTTGGACGAATGGTTTGGCTTCCTACGGTTTCGTGAATTATTTGACCGATTCCCAGATGATTTCCCATCCTTGATTTTCCCAGGCTTCTGACCGGGCTTTGGAATTGCTGCAGGATGATGGTATTGGTGGTCTTCGTCACGAGGTACTTCAAATCCAATCAAGCGTTGAATGCCGACCAAATATCCAGATTCTGATTCATCGCAAAAGCCGTAGGCAATCCCAGATTTCCCAGCACGCGCCGTTCTTCCGATTCGGTGGACATAACTCTCTGGCTCATTGGGTAAATCATAATTGAAAACGTGAGTAATATCGTCTACATCGATGCCTCTGCTGGCGATATCGGTTGCTACCAGGATTGATGTGGTTCCGTTTTTGAAACTCGCCAGTGCTTTTGTTCGGGCCCCTTGACTCTTATTTCCGTGAATTGCGGCAGCATTGACGCCAGCTTGGTCCAGTTGCTTGACGAGCCGGTTTGCACCGTGTTTGGTCCGTGTAAAGACGATGGCTCGGTCAACCTGCTCAGCGTTGATGATCTTCACCAGTAATCGTCGCTTGTCAGCCTTTTTGACAAACATAATTTTCTGAGCGATGCGCTCAACAGTAATCTCCTCAGGACTAACATCAACCATGACGGCTTTGTAGAGGAAAGAGGAGGCAAGGTCGGCAATAGATTTGGGCATTGTTGCACTGAATAGGAGGTTTTGGCGGCGCTTTGGAAGCAAATCAAGCACCTTACGAATGTCGCGGATAAAACCCATGTCAAGCATTTGGTCCGCTTCATCAAGAACGAAGAATTCAACACGTCCAAGGTCAATGTATCCTTGACCGATGAGGTCGAGTAATCGCCCTGGTGTGGCGACCAAAACATCCACTCCCTTTTGCAGGGCGCGGACCTGTGGATTTTGCTTTACACCGCCAAAAATAACCCGATGGCGAATATCCAAATGCTCACTGTAGGCTGAAAATCTCTCATCGATTTGAGCAGCGAGTTCGCGGGTTGGTGAAAGAACAAGAGTACGTATGTACCGTTTTCCTTGTGGGCGCCCCCTGCTCATAATTTGCAGGACAGGGAGGGCAAAGGCTGCAGTTTTGCCAGTTCCAGTTTGAGCGACACCGAGCACATCCTTTCCATCGAGTAGTGGAGGTATGGCTTGTGCTTGAACGGGCGTGGGGGTGGTGTATCCTTCCTTTTCCACGGCGCGTAGCAGTGCTTCTGAAAGCCCGAGTGATTCGAATGTGTCCATCGTTTTATTCTCCAATCGGATTTGAGTGCAAGAGATGCATTGCTATCCAGAACATCGTTCGGTCCGCCCCCTTACCTAAAACAAGAGGGGGTCGTGCCTCTCTTCGTGACCGCATTCTTGGTTGTTTTACAGATTGCGGATAAAGCCTACAAATTCGTCCTTCACTGCCGAAAATAAACTCATTTGTTCCTTTCTTTATATGCTGTTGAAGGAAATAAGAATCATGGCGCTAGCAACACCGTTTGGTTCTCTTCATGTACCTCATAGCGTGCCAAAAAAGCGTGTCAGCGCAGTTGAGAGAGCGCTTGAATGGTGCAATACCATCATCACGGACAGTTCATTGTGGCAGCCAAGAACGATTCGAAAACATATTGCAGTGGAGCGTTCGGTTAACGGAAAGCTGGTCACGATTTATCCAATCCTTGCAGCAAAACAGGACTTTGGGGATGAAAAAACTGGTTTCTCACGCCATCATCTCCCAGTCATGGTCAACGGTAAGCCCGTATGTGTTGTTCCATCCCTTGAGATGACAGGTCAAGAAAAGTCTGCACTTCTCCATACGGACTTGGTCGCCTCTCTTTTGCAGTTGTTCTATGTTGAACATCCGCCTTTGAAGGACCTTCCGAGAACGCTTGGAAAAGTGCTCTATCCGAAAGCCTTCCCAGGTGGAAGGTACGATGCAATGGGCCACCATCCTGAACGGGAACGCTTGCGAAACCGATTCCATCAAGAGGTCACTACAGACGATGACGCTTTGGCGTTTATTGCAAATTTAGAAGAACAATCTCTCATTCATTGCCATCATTTTTTGAATCTTCTCTCTTATCCAAAATGTGCCCAATTCCACGCTGAACGAATTTTAGACCAACGATTCAGCAGACATAACTTGGAAGGAACGTTATGGGCATTACAAACAATGGAAACGCTCGAACCAGAACGGCACAATGACAGCCTTCCTAGGTTTATGCACCACCCTGGAGATGATGTCGCCAGCCATGCAATCGAGAATTACCAGCCTGCAAGCGATGATGATGCTTGGAATGTCTTTTCATCTGTCCTTGACAACGCTGATAATGCTACGTTTTGGATTGCGATTACACGGCTCCTTGAGTACCCTAAATTGCTTGAACAGTTACTCGATGCTTGTCAAGAACTCTATGACCAATCCGATGACCATGATTTCAAACGAACCTTGCTTCCGTGGATGTCAACTCATCGTAACATGGATGAAACCATTCAGGTCATGCTTGAAGTGCTCGAGTCGCACGAATTACCAATGTTCATTCATGGGATCACTACCTACGGCAATTGGTTTGAGAACGTGGCCTTTGAAATGATGGACTACGGGAGTAATAGGTTGAAATGCAGCATCGTAGCAGCATCAGTGATGAACACATCCTTTGACCGTTTTCCACTGTGGGAGCAATTGCTTCAGCGTTCTTCAGGAACCGTGATTACCTCGTTGATGCCCTACCTTGCTCAGATCGGTACGGACCGAGCATTTCGTCTTGTAGAAGCCCAGACAAATCATGATTTCCGATTTGTATGCCGAAGGGCATACATCCAGATTGCTTCGTTCAAAACACACCCGAGAACAAGCGAAGTATTGCGTCAAGGTACGAAGTCAGCGTTCAAAGGCGTACGCCTTGAGTGCGAACGACAACTTCAACTTCGCTTGGACGAAGGATTGGACCGTTGAATGTTCAAATCAAACGGTAGCAGCGTTTCCAAAGGTGTAGGTCATCATACCTGCGTCTTGGTAGAGTTTAGGCATTTGGCCAGTCTTTCCATAGTGGTAAAGAGCAACAACAGCAACCTGTTCTGCGGCATTGACGTAAGCGATCAACATAGCGATAGCAATGGCGCCAAAGATGAGGCCGAGTGGACCCACAGCGAATACCAATGCGATGGTGATGACGAGGATTGGGATTCCGATCAAGAAGGCAATTAAGCCAATTCCGAGTCCGGAAGTGATTTGCTCTCCCCATGTCTTGAAGAACATATCCTTGCTTGAACTCAGGCTCTCTCCAACGCTCTTACCCTCGATGATCATGTATGGGAGCATGAAGAAGGTCATGACAAACCACGCAAGTCCACCGATGAGATGTACAATGAATGCGAGGGCTTTCATAGCATCATTATCACTGCTGCGAGCGGCTCCTTCGAGCATCTTGAGCAGAAGTCCGACGGTACCTGCGATGATTCCCCATGCAATGATGATGGGAAGTCGGCTTATTGCAGCACGGAATCCGTCTGAAAACGATGGGTCTCCGCCCGAAAGACGAATGTTGGCATTGGCGACAATGGCACAATTCCAAAACACGACGACGATGCTCACGATCATGTAGCCTGCAAACGTGAATCCAAGATAAGCAGGGGTAGCCGCACCTTCTGCGTCAATGGCCCAAGACATCTCCATGATTTGTGGAATGGCTATAGCAACAAATGCCGCCAAGCTCATCACACCTGCGATAATCATGTACACCATGAGTTCAGGGTCTTTCTTGACCACGCTCATACTTAGTTTGCTCATTTGCCAGCCGCGTCCAATGGTTGCGAAGAATCCCATGACTCTCCGAGGCGCCCTTGCTTTAATTCAGTTTCTCCGACTTGGGCGTTGATGGAGGGCTTCAACCGCTAAAACGCTGACGGCAACTTGAAGATTGTAAGAAGGCACAAAACCGTCCATTGGCAGTTTGACAACAGCGTCACTTGCATCCAATACTTCCTGGCTTACACCGTGGCGTTCGGCTCCCACGACCAGAAGTACATTTCCGGTCAAATCTTCATCCCAAGGCCCATGAGTGCCGATGTCTTCGGCTGCAACAATACGAAACCCATTCTCTTTTGCAGTGATAAGTATTTGTTCAGTCGTGGTGTAAATGACTGGAATAAACCTGTCTGCTCGCATGCTGGCTCGGCGAATCGTACGTCGCTCTTCGTGGGTTTTGACGACATTGAGAAGGACTGCGTCCGCGCCTGAAACCTCGGCAGTTCTAATCGCAAAGCCAAGATTTGTGGAATACTCTACACCGTCAAATAGCCATACGCACCCGCCGCCTTTCATCACTTCATCGAGGGTTTCATGTTGTGTTCGGCCAGTCAGTGCAAGGGCGACTTGTGCTCCATCTGCTGACATTCTCCAAAGGTCGTTGGTAGAACCTTCATCAAGGGGCACATTCAGTTCTTCACAGAGTCTTCGTAAATCCGCAGTATCGTGTTCTCTATCAACCAGGACGCGGTCGATGGGGATTCCACTGCTGAGCGCTTCCATGACGGCTACCAATCCCGTGATTTGGCCAGCCATGTCTTAGGCTAGAGCGGGATGCTCAAGAGGCTAACCCTTCTGGAAGGAGCATGGCGAAACAACATGCACCCCGCTTCTTGGCAATTGTGGAAGCAGCGAGAGAAGTTATTCCAGAATGCGTTCCAAGCGAATTTCGTGTGATGCTCGGGGACGGTCAGCCGTTGCTTGTTATCGACGTGAGGGAGCGGCATGAATTTGAAGCAGGCCACCTTGAGGGAGCGATTCACATCGGCAAAGGTGTGCTTGAGCGAGATATTGAGAAGCAGAATATCGCTGACGATGCACGGGTTGTGTTGTATTGTGGTGGAGGATTTCGCAGTGCTTTGGCGGCGAAAGCCCTTCAGGATATGGGATGGTCTAATGTCTCATCTTTATGGGGCGGATGGCGTGGAATTCAAGCCGAAGGCCTGCCGATTTGGCAACCTTAACGCTCTTCATCGCGTGGGCAGACTCATAAAGGGGAGTTTTGTCGGCAGGATGCTGAGAAGCGCAGGTGGTTATGATGGCTCAAGGTTTGTACCAACATGTTCGTTCAACTTGGAAGCGTCCAAAGGATGCACTGCCCCACATGTACCGACAGGCTCGCATGGCTCAATGGCGCCGCGAACCAGTCAACTGCCGCATCGAACGCCCAACCCGTCTTGACGCCGCCCGCCGAATGGGCTACAAGGCCAAGCAAGGCGTTGTCCTTATTCGAACTCGTGTCCGCCGTGGTGGACTTCGCAAGGGTAAGATTCACATGAAGCGCAAGCCATCCAAGGCTGGTATCTCCAAGATTACCATGGCCAAGAACACGCAGCGTATTGCCGAAGAGCGTGTTGCACGTCACTTCCCTAACCTGGAAGTTCTCAACTCCTACTGGGTTGGACAAGATGGTAAGCACAAGTTCTTCGAAGTCATCATGATCGACACACACCACCCAGCTATCGTTAATGATAAGCAACTCGGTGTATTCTCTCGTGCGAACGGAAAAACCGCTCACCGTGGACGTGCTTACCGAGGTAAGACCTCCGCTGGTAAGCGAGGCCGAGGATTGCACAAGAAGGGTAAGGGCGCAGAGAAGTTGCGACCTTCTCTCAAGGCAAACCTCAACCGCGGCAAGTGATTGCGACAGTTTGGTTGACCTTTGGTCAAATGTTGTCATTATGAGCCGTTGCTTTATTGACCCTAGCCAGTAGTGGATAACCATGGTGCAAGGAGAAGAGGTCATGTCCCGGTGGGCCGGGCTTGAAGTCTACTTGCCGACAGGAAGGAAACTTGGTACGGTTTACGATGCTGTCATAGACACCAATTCTCTCAATTGCACTCACTTATTTGTTCGTGATACTCCAGAAGATTTGGTAGAAGGAAAATTACATGTTGCCGTACCATGGCGTTGGATTCGTGCTATTGATGAAGTGGTCCTGCTTCGTTGGTTCCCTCCAACACCGATTCCAATGAATTCTTGAGGTTTCCAATATGGGATTTGATGTTCACATTCTCGGGACTGCATCGGCTCGTCCAACCAATCGCCGTGACGTCAGCGGCAGTGCAGTCAAATGTCCTGATGGCATTGCTGTTATCGATTGTGGTGAAGGCTTCCAAAGTCGCTTTTCCCACCAGCGTAAGATGTTGAAGCAATACGAAAAAGGGACGACGCTCAAACCAGGAAATGTAGATGTTTTGCTATTTACTCATGGCCATTTAGACCACACATGGGGCGCTCTACCTTGGATGCAAACTATGAGTCTTGACAATCGGGAACACCCATTGTTAATCATCGGCCCTACCTCAAAGGATGTTCTCGACGCTCTACTCAACAATGCTGAATTACCTTCGGACGCACATCCTTGCGAACTCTCACGGCAGTGGCAAAGTTGGCATGCGCTTGGAGCCAATGATTCAGGTTTATCGTTTCAAACACGATGGATTCTCGGAGATGTGGCGGCAAACCGTTGGATTGAACTTGATTCGCAAACCGGGAAGGCTGTGGCATTGGATGGTATGCCTCAACCCAAAGGTTGGAATTCCTGCAAAGTTAGAGCGTGGACAACACATCACTCAGTTCCTTCGTGTGCTTGGTCAATTGAACAGGCAGGAAAACGAGGAAAATTTGACCGACTGCGAGCCGCCGAACTTCGTCTTAACGAACAACAGCGAAAGCAACTCTCCAACGGTGAAGACGTTACCCTTGAGGATGGGACTCACCTTGATGCAAAGTCATTCAGGGGTCAATCAGGAGAAGGCTTGAGTATCATCATTTCAGGAGATACTGCAGAGGCGGCTCCAGGATTACTTCAGGCACCAACACCTACCTTGCTTATTCATGAAGCCACCTTCCTTGAGGCTCAACAGGATAAGGCGGAACAACACCTTCACTCAACGATTGGAGGCGCAGTCCGGACGGCACAACAGATGGGAGTAGAACAACTTGCTCTAACACACTATAGCAGCAGAATCAAGGGACTTGATATGGTTGATAGCGAGATAGATACCGGAGACTCAATACTTCAGGTGTTTACTCTCAATGATGGTGATCGTCTTCGGGTCGATGAAGATGGTACAGTGAGTCATCTTGTATCCAGCGGTGAAGGCTGGAACAAGCGAAACAAGACACCCAATCGTTGAAGTGCAAAACGCTCATCCTCTATCCATGCGCTCGTTTGTGTTGGTCCTTCTTTTGCTCTTGGCCGCCTGTGTTCCGATGGGTGCTTCTGCAGCAGAAGGGCGTGACAGTCCTGGCTGTCTAACACAAACGATTGGCAATCTTGCTCCCACGATTGACATTGACCCTGGAGTATGCACTATAATCGACTTGGGAACCCTTACGCCGGGAGATGTATATGCCGTTGATTTGGTGATTTTGGATGATGAATTGGATGTGTTATTCTTTGATGAAAATACAATTCAGCCATATGAATTGGGTCAATCATACCGCTCAGTAATGGAACAACCAGCCTCTACAGAATCGGCCCTAGGAGGATATGAATTTCATTGGGCTGTACCTGCTTCTATACAGGCCAAGAGCTGGTATATGGTGTTGGACAATCTTGCCCATGATGGTGATGCAGGAGAAGGTGACCAAGGCGGAGTACGTAGTAAGGTTTCAGCAACTATAACGCCAATTCAGCAAGCGTATTGGACTCCATTTAACGACTTGGTGGCTGTTGGGCAAGATAATTTTTCAATTCTACTTTCAGATGATGATTTGCGTCTTGATGCAGGTACAACGGTTGTTATTTCAGCATGGGACCTCGAATTTATTGGGGATGTTTATTTGCAAACTCGCTTGATGCATCAAAGGTATGAGTTGGGAGCAGTTGGTGTTCAGTATATTGATGGGTGTTCGCTCCAGAGTGTTGATACTCCTAAATCGGTGACTTGGATGGTTCCAAACGACCTTGATGGTGAAGAATTACTACTCGTTATTGACAACACAGATGTGCCTCTTGGGGGCGGAAATGGTACTCAAGACCTTCGTATGTCGGTACGAATTGAGCTTGCCCCCCCGCTTACACCAAAGGTGATTGACAGCAACGATTCTACAGTTTCCATCGGAGATGAAATCCAACTTAACGGTTCTACGACCCCAAACCGTCTTGGTCAAATTGCATCAATGCAATGGGACTTTGATGGCACAATAGACAGTGATAACGATGGAAATAACACCAACGATGCAGACGATTCCGGCCTTGTTGTTTCTGCTTCTTGGGCGACTCCAGGTGTCAAAACTGTAACAGTCACATTAACATCGCCAACCGGTGAAAAAGGCTCTATGTCATACGATGTGACCGTTGTTGATACTCAAGCACCAGTAGCACGTATCGCATCAACAGGCACTCCCATTTCCGATGGTTGGAAAACCGACCGAGGTGTTGGAATTTCAATGAATTGCCTTTCAAGCACTGACGACGATGCAGTTTCATCCTGTGCTTGGAGTATTGATGGCGCATCGGTTGGAAATGGTACGACCCTTCCTTTAGTTTGGGACGAAATAGGAGTCTTTGAACTCGAACTCGTTGTCTTTGATGCAGCAGGAAATACGGATACTTCTTCCGCCACGATTCGTTCAATTGACCCGACTATTCCTATGTTCATCAATTCCACATTTGCTGATTTTCCCGAAGAACTCTATGCTGGTGATAGTTACACTTTCCTTGTTGAGGTTGAAGATGATTATGATGGGCCAACAGAATTACGAGTTCATTGGGACCTTAACCCAACTAAGGACTCTGATGAAAACGGAGATGCGCGTGACGACCCTGACATGATGGGCCTTCAACCAAAGATTACCTTTGATGATGTGGGAACTAGCGACATTGTTGTCACGGTCTTTGATGCATCAAATAATTCCGCCTCGTACGCTTTCAAGATTAAAGTGAACAATACTCCATCCACTTCTGTTCTCGCAGGTCCTGCTATGATGGCACTGTTTATTCTCTGTTTGACGGGCGCAGTGGCCGTTCTTGGTTTCCGTTCATGGCAACGCAGGTTGGCGGTTGAATTGCTAACAGGGCGTGGCCTAAGTGAAGATGAAGCAAAGGGCCATATTGGAATGGTTGCACAACGACGAAATATTTCGTTATTTGCAAAAGCATCCGAAATTGCAGGGCTGGACCAGGGCGAAGTCAAATCAAAAGATGAGTCTGAAGCAGATGCTAAAGCAGCTGAAATGGAAGCGATTTACGGTTCCTCCGCCCAAACAGCCGATCCAAATTTGTCGTTCGCTCCCCCACCGGCATATCAAGCACAGGAATTTTCTCAAGGCAGTAATCAAGCAGCAATGGAAGCAGCCTCACTCTTCGATTTGGAATTAGGACAAACCGTTGCTTCAACAGCAACGATGGGCGCTCTTTCTGATTTGATGGACGAGGAATCTGAACAACAGGCTGTGCCAGCACCTCAAACGAATTCAACACCTGTTGAACGAACTGTGGTCCTTCCAGAGATGGCATCAACTCCTACCGATGTTGAAACACAGCGCTCGGAAGTTCAGTTACCCCCGATGGCTTCAGTCCCCGAACCTTCATCTCAACCAGTTGAAAATTCTGCCTCAACGGTAAAAGTTCGGCATGCCTGCGGCGCCTGCGAAGCAGTGTTTGAAATCGATATGCCAACTGAAATAGAAACTGCTATTGTGGCTTGTCCAGGTTGCGGGGTTGACCAAACCATCAGCGCCGCCTCGTCGAACCAATAATCGGGTGAAGAACGCTGTTTTGCATGAACAAACCGGCGAATCCTTCCTAAAGGATGACGCACGACGCAGACGCATGGATGAGAAGCCTACGCGAGTTATTCGTGCTGGCCTTCCTCAATCTGGCGACCCAAGAAAGGCGGCTTTGCTACTTGTGGTTGTGATGCTACTCTCTATCATGCAACCTGTTTCTGCCGATGTAACAGTTGCACGAGATGATTTTGGCGTTCTTGATGCACTTGCTGAAACACTTGAAAGCCGTTCAGATGCAAATGAGGAACTTGTGGCCATCAATGGAGCGCAGGAATCGTTTGCCATTCTCGATGCATCAAAACGTCCTGTTCAGGCTGGAGATGCATTGTCAGACGCCGAAAATTACCTCAGCCAAGTTGAACTCCGTGACACATCACCACTCATTGAAGACCACCCGCGCCCATACAATTTCCTTACCGATTTAGCCACCAGTCCTGATGATTGGCCTTACAATCTCTGGGAAACTTTGTTTTCAGTTGACAATCTTGGAATTGACAACCTCCTCGGAATTGGCATCAATACCTATGCCATTTACATCAATTTCACATCACGAAACAACGGACCTTCCTATGAGGCTTGGGATTCTGGCACATTTACGGGAGAACTTCTTGTTGGCACAGACCTTGTTTTGTTCAAAAATTATGTTGATATTGATGGGGATGGCACAGATGATGTATCGGTTGCTCTTACCATTGAAGGGCTTACAACTTTTGACGAAGGTTGGGGAGTAGAGTTCGGCGATGGTATTGTTCCTGTTATCGAAGAAATATGGCTTCGTCCAACCTTCCAATGGAATGTTGAAGCACTCAATGAAAACGACCCCTTATGGGATGAACTTGAACATCTTGAAGTCTCTCTCATGAAAGGGCTGGCTTTTGATATCACTCTTTCAAATTCTGAGTCATATGCTATTGTCATCGATACCCGTTTTACTCAACCACCACACGATGTCACCCTTGGAGTCGGTATTCAGAAAATGACCTTTTCTTTGGATGCAATCTACGCTTCAGTAGGACAACTGGCCATTGATTTGCTCGGTGGCCAAATCAATTCCAGCGACCTTTCGCTAACCAGTGTTTCTGCTCCCTATGCGGTACGGCTGGCCAATCCCGATGCTGCTGGAGGCAACAAGCAGACGGATTGCAGTGAGACATTCAACTATGACCCAGCCACTGATCGTGACGCTGAAAGTAGAGAGCATAAATGCAGTATTGGAATTGGGGTTGGCTATGTTCATTTTGGAGAAGTACGTTCCGATGGTACGGTTCCAATTCTTGAGGTGGCTTATCTTGATGTGGGATTCCATCCCGAAAATAACGATACACTTCTTCCAAGCGAAGTTGATTTAACACTTAGAAATGATAATTATGGTCAAAATTCCTTTGACACTGTAGAATTATACTCCGACGTTGGTGTTGATGTATACCTTCACTATTTTGAAGACCGCTCAAATGTTCCTGAAGGAGACAGTCCGTTTGGAAATATTACCGATTCTAGGATTTGGATACGCGGGCTTCCCTCAGATTCTCTGCATGATGATGAAATCAATGCTATTTTCACGATGATAGGCGAAGCGCCAGGGTCTGCAAATCTTCCTGGAGAAATACCCGAACGTTTGTCGTTTATAGTAGCCATCAAGAATTTTTCAGGTGATCAGACCAACAATGTAAATGACCCAACATTACCAGTCAATCCTGCAAATCCACCCAATACCTTGCTCTTGATTGCGGGGACAGAATCCGTTGATTCAATTGATTTCATTTCAACCTTTAAGCGAGGCGGATACGGAAATGATAGTTCTTCAATGCTCGTACAGGTTAAACAAGTTCCCAGAGTAATTGTGATTCAAGGCAGTTTCCTTATTCCCTCCAGTGGAGTTAGCCGAATCAATTTTGACAATCCAAATTTGAATTCCATTGCCCAACTACTTGACAACGCCCTCCTGACCGTTATCGAAGTTGTTTTGGACATCGGCACCATTCTCAATGGTCTTCCAAATGCAGTTGTAGGTACGGCAGGTTCAACAGGTGGCGAGGTTGATATCCGATGTTTCAATCAAGTGAAGAAGAGTCTTCCAACATCTCAGAGAGAATCGATGTACCTTGGAGAAATGACATTTGCTTTAGCAAGTAGCCCACAACCTTGGCTACCTGAAATGGACCACATTTTACTCTCAGAAGACACCAATATCGAAGTTGTTGATGGACGCCTTGGGCCGCAAGACCCTTTGGTTCCGGTCGCCATGAGCATGCGAATTGGCGGAATATCCCATGTCCACCACTCCTTTGACCCCATCAATGAAGAACGAATCATGGAACTCAATGGTGAGCCAGCAGGAGATCTCTTAATCGGGCACATTCGTCACGATGATGGCAATTTAGAAGAGGCAGTTAAGCAATCCGCAACCGTTTCAAATCGCCCAGGAAACTTCAACATCTTACAACAGGCTGAGGCATTGCAATATAGCGCAAGCGAACCAATTGGTACCATAACTTATGGCGGTGAATCTGGAACCCAACGCAACGCCATTCGCTTAAGTGGCTTACCAGCATCTTTCTCTTTAATTCTTGGAGATACAGTAGGATACCTTGCTGATGCTCCAATGGAAAGCATCCAGTTGCAGATGACGAA
>DASCRS010000025.1:0-5482 GCA_034402455.1 Candidatus Poseidonia sp.
CGAAGGGCTACAGGAATGATCAAAATGGTCGGCTCGTGGATGATGATTATGGCTGGAATTGGTCTTACAATCTATCTTACGAAACCCCAAATGGTCAATACACTATTTGGTTGAGTTTTGGCTTGCAGGCGTAAAACCAAACTAAAATCGCAAAGATAAGTCCTGTGGCAGCATCAAAAATGTAGTGTTGCTTGGTGCTCATGGTCGAGAACACCAATAAGGACCAGCAAATCCATACTAAGGGAGAAAGCCAACGTTTCCACTTACCGTCGTGAATCAACCATCGGCGCATTACCATGACGATGAGAAAACTTTGGATCACATGCAAGGAAGGCCACGAGTTGAACGGTGGGTCTGCTGTGTGAAGTGCCGTCACAAAAGGGTTGAACAGGTCATTTTGACTAACAACTTGGTGACGAAGATTCACCTTTACGGGAAAAATGACGAACAGAAGGCATGCAAGCAATGTGGCTCTGGTTAGTATCTGATGAAAAATCAGCCCTTCTTCTCTACGCTGGCCAGATGCAGAACCATACCAGGATACAATCGGAAAATAAAGATAGAAACTGAAGTAAAAGATGACATTCCAAGACATGTAGGGGATAATTTCGTCAATAAAATTCTCAGGATTGAAAATTGACACTCCCCTCCAGGCTGCAATACGATTGGTGAGGAAGTATGGAATTGCACAGGTAGTGAGGAAAAAACACAGCAAAAAAAATGCTACTTTTGGCCGTTCCCATGAGTGATAATTTGGAAACCATCGGTCCACTATTTTCCATCGAAAGGAAACCATGTCGCCTTCTTCCATATATTCAATTCTGAGCTTGTCCCGTTCCACAGTGCGGGCATATATTCCACTCAGGTTGCACGATTTGTTGGCATGATGGGCAGGGATGAGGTACAGCAGGAGGTGCTTGTCCTCCTTGTTGGCGTAAGAATTCCTGCATGACTTCTGGAGTTAATGCGCCGTTTTCAGCAGCAAGTCGCATCATTGACTCTTGTATGTCATTGGAAGTTTTCATGCGTTCCTTTTTTCGTTCTTGAACCTCGTTAAACAGGGACATTGCTACTGCAGTCTTGTCCTCCATCTTCTTGGCATCAAGTTCCGCTCTTGCTTGATCACGTTTGAGTTCTGCCTCCCAGACCGCTTCTTGCTTGCGCAATTCGTGAAGTTCTTGTTCCACCTCGATCATAACTTGCCCTTTTGCCTTACCTCGTTGAATGTTCATTTCACATTCAATACGGCGGAGAGTAACCGATTCACGGTGTGCAAGTCGTTGAACTTCAGCCTCTGCTTGAGCACCTTCCGTATCGGTGGCAGCACGTAGGCTATGTTGCAGTGCAGATAGACGCTCAAGGTCAGTTTGTTGCGTGATAATCATTGCACCTAGCATGGTCGCCCCCATGCTTTGAAAGAGCGGGCGTAGCTCCTTTTCACACCGCATTTGAAATCGTTCCTGAACATCAAAACCTCGAAGTTCTGCAAGCGATTCCACCGCTGAGAGAATTGGTGCAATCACACGATGAGATGCCTCCTGTCCAATTAACACGGAAAGGTTAGCCCTGTCCATAATAGGAGCACGGTTTGCAAATACATTGAGCAACTTTACAATGTCTCCTTTACGAAATTGCATACGAAATTGAGCCACACCTTTTGCGGTTTGACCGTCACCAAGAGGATGTGCGAAAGGGACGCTGATATCCATCGGGCCCGTCATGACAAATAGCATGCGGCGGTCCTTTGCTTTGCGACCAAGGAAGTCGCCGAGGAATCTTCCAAAGCCACCACCAATATTACGCACGACTTCTTCACTCACAATTTCTCCAATATTTCCGTCTTCAATGAAGGCGCATGCCTCGTTGGGATTGAGCGTGACATCACTTGTTTTCCAAGTTTTGATAGTCTCAGTTTTAACAAGTCGTGCTATGATTTCGGGGTTATCTCTCCATCTAAATTTAGCCATTTTCATCCCTCTAACTTTCGAGTCCATTCAACAGATTTGAACGTTCAGTGTAAAATCCTCTGCAACTTGAAATCATTTGCTGACAGCGTTGAATTGTTGGAATCAAATCATCGCTTGCTTGCTGCATGGCCCGTTCTGAATCATTGGATAGATTAACTGCGTTTGTAGCCATTTCAATCACTTCATGATCGTGGACGATTAAGGCTTTTAGATCTTTATTTGAAACAGTTCGCTGACCCGCAAAGAAAGCATGTGCCGTTCCCGATGAGGACTTGTTCACATCTTCGATGAGCGCATCAATTTCTTGCATACAAGAACGGGTATTGCGGACTGCATTGAGGTTGTCATCATCGACCGAGCGGTCGTGTATGTTTTGCATATGTTGGCGAGCACGGATGGATGTCCTAACTATTTCTTCGCGGATTTGTTTATCGGTTTCAATACGCTTTCCTTTTTTGTATCCCGAATAGCCTTTCAAGAGGATTTGAACCGCACGAGTGTACTTGATTATATCAGCCGGAGTTCCAATCATCATTGCTCACTGTTCTTGCCTTGTACTTCCTCCTTCATAGGAGTTGGTGTGGTTTGGGATGATGCGTAGAGTTCCCTCCATGAGATGACGCGGTCAGCCATAATTTCCGCCTCTTCGCTATCATGAGTGACATGAATGGTTGTAATCCCGCGTTGTTTGAGTTGATTTCGAGTCTCTTTGGCTAACCTGTGCCGTTGTTCAAGCCCAAGAGAGGCAAAAGGCTCGTCAAGAAGCATCAATTTTGGGGACTGTAACAGAGCACGAGCAAAGGCAACGCGCTGAGCCTCACCTCCTGAAAGTGTTGCAACATTCTTGGTTTCAGTGCCAGGCATGTCAACAAATTTCAAAACTGAGGAAACTATGTTAGCCAGTTCGTCATTGGCAATTCCACTTTCAGCACCTAGAGCGACATTCTTGCCTACGGTAAGGTGTGGAAATAGGACGGGTTGTTGGAAGAGCATGGCGATATCTGGTGTAGTGATTCCATTTTCAATGACTTCACCATCAACCTCACGAACACCTTCATCTGGTTCAATCAATCCACAGCATATGCGAAGAAGTGTGCTCTTGCCACACCCACTTGGCCCGAGAATAGATATGATTTCACCGTCGTCTAAATGAAGGTCTAGATTCTCAAAGAGCGTTCTATCTCCATAGGATTTTTTCAAATATTTTAGGTTAATCATCTGTTGCACCTTGCCTTATACGTAGTTGTTCACTCAGCCATAGAATGACCAGTGTTGTGAGCATTAATGTTGATGCTACTGCCATTGCAGTAGGCATAATGAGAGGGTCAAATTTTGGTCTGCCCAACAATTGGTCCACCATTATTGAAAGAGAATCCCAAGAGCCCACCCGAATTAGCAGATAAGTTGCTCCAAATTCACCAAGTGAAAATGCTAGGCAAAGGGATGCAGCCATTGTTAGTGGTGCGACCATGAATGCACCCTTACTGTGCCACCAAGACCAAAAGCGAGATAGATTGAGGAGTTTAACCTGCTCTAGGTATGCAGGCTCAATACGAGCAAAAGCTGGGCGAAGCATCCTAACGAGGAATGGAAGTACAAGCATGACATGAGGCAAAACTGGGAGATAACGGAACATAAAGAGTTCAGGATACCATCTCAATAGTCCGATAACAACACCGAGACCGATCATTACGGCCGATGCTGAAAGAGGGATCATGCATAGTGTGTCAAGAATTGAGGCCAAACGAGTCTTGCCGTTTTGCTCAAAGCGATGAAACATTGAGGCAAGAAGATATCCAAGTGGCAGGGCAATGATGAGTGTTAAAAATGCGTACATCAGTGAATTTTGTAATGCCTCAAACAGGGTGAGCGTTGAAGCGTCCCCCGCCAATGCCCTTTGCCACCCCTCGAGAGTCCAAACAAAATCAACTGTTCCCCCTGAGGTAGTCGTCCGTTTACGAAACGATGCAATGATGACAGAAATGAGCGGTAGCATGCTCGCAATGAGCATTGAATAAACTGCTATTTTGAACTGTGTAGGAGGGGAACCATGTTTTCTTCTATTCACATATTCTTCATGAAGTGATAACATCGTCGCGTGCTTTCGTTCAAGAGCACCCGCACTCGCTAGAAGAATCAGCATCATGATGGCTTGTAATCCTGCAATAGCAAGAACGCCAACACTTGTTTCTACCCTGTAGTTAAAAATTCCAGCTGAGCCTCCCAAATCAGCAAGAAGAGATTCAAGGGAATTGAAATCGGGAGTTAGCCATTTCACCAAGGCAAACGATGTAAATGAGAAAAAGAAAGCGTATGTTGCCGCAACTGCGACACTTGGTCCAAGGACCGGAAGCCATAGGTGCCGCAATCTCTTGGCCCTAGTTTGACCTTGGGGGAGCATTTTCAGTTGCTCTTCCCAAGTTGGACTGAGTTGAGCAATAATTGGCTCTACAAAACGAATTACTAATGACAGGTTGAACCAAGCATGTGCAATTATTAGCGCCAACATGTGCCCTGGGTGCTGCCAACCAGTAAGTTCTGCAATCCATCCGATAAAGCCAGTTTCACCCCTTAGGTCAATTCCAGTAGAGAATAGAAGGCCGCCTGGTGAAATCAGGGCTAAAAATCCTGCAGCCGCAACTATTGGTGGTGTGACAAATGGGAGATAGAGCATCGCTCGTTTCGCCCGCAAACCCTTCCATTCATAACGCCCCAATCCCCAAGCAATGGGGAGTCCCAAGGCGAGGGTTAGTAGGGTTGAGAGTAGCGCCTCAATAAATGTAAAACGAAGTGCATCCATGGCTCCGAACTGTTCGGGGAATCGGGTCAATGCTTCAATTGGAGAGATTTGTGTAACGCTACAGAGTCGAAGCACAGCCAGAGAAAGTGGCACAATGCCAATGATAAGAATAAAACCGAGTGCAAACCATTGTGCGGCATGAAATGCTTTCAAGAAGGCGTCTGAGCGCTGATTCAACGCCATAATTTCCCCTCATTGCGTGGATGTTTGCCACTGTTCCAACCATGTGTCCATGTTGTTTGCTATTCTCTCCATTGAGATATTGGAATTCATTTGAGGTGTATCCGTATGCCACTGATATCCATTGGTTTGTGGAAAGCTAGGATTTTCAAGAACTGATAGCATCAAATTATTTTCGGGCATGTTGCGGTTAACTTCCTCTGAAAGAAGATACTCAAGAAATGCGTTAGCAGCATCGGTATTTCCTGCACCATTTGTAACCGCAGCATACTCAACTTGGTGGAAGGTGGAGAGTTCGAGGGTAATGGAAGTTGAATGTGTGTTGTTTTCTCCATAATATGCCTCAACTCCTGGCGAATGGCAATAGGAAACAGTGAGTAATGCATCTCCGATATGCCCCTCTGTCCATTCGCCATATCCTCCCGAATAATGCGTTTCGTAAGCCTCAGTCCATCCAGAGGTGAAACGTGCACCGTTTTTTGCCATCCCTCTCCACCAGTCAAAGGCGTCAGTTGTTTCGTTCCCATCGTTTTCA
>DASCRS010000026.1:0-5006 GCA_034402455.1 Candidatus Poseidonia sp.
TCAATACGGTAGAGAAGTTCCTGTTGCTTTTGGAATAGTACATGTTCGTTGAAGGCTGAAAATCCATCCTCATATTGCTTAAAGGATTTTTCAAGTACCATATTTTGAATCCAACGGTACT
This sequence comes from Candidatus Poseidonia sp., assembly GCA_034402455.1. Classification (GTDB taxonomy): domain Archaea; phylum Thermoplasmatota; class Poseidoniia; order Poseidoniales; family Poseidoniaceae; genus Poseidonia. Next base: position 122 of record DASCRS010000026.1, read on the forward strand.
CAACAACTTCTTCTTTTCCTCCCGTCAAACGATGTTCATCGACCTTCAAAATGTACTCAGCATCGTCGGTTTGACGGAAGAATCCTACCGAAATAACATTGCGAGTTTCGAGATTGTGAAGTACACGCTCAATCAAGGTTAGAGGGAAAGGCAAACGCAAATCAAGTTCATCAGAAGTTTTTGGACCTTCTGAGCCCAACATTTCGATAATTTTCACACGCATTGCTTCTTGAGGGTCACTCAATATTTGGTCTTCCCAAACCGTAGGATTTGTACCATCAAAAGTTACTGCCTTCTTGTAAGTAATTCCACTTGTGTGAAGTTCACGCAAATCCTCAACTTCTTTCCCACCGTTAACAGCAAGACAGCCAAGTGTTCCATGGATTTCAGCCATGTATGGGGAAAACCACTTGCCATCAATTTCTTCTTGACCAGTTCCATCAACCTTGGTAATTTCTCCAGATTGGATTAACTCTTCAACCCATCCAGCAATGGTGGAAATTGGAATATTAGCAAGCTTTTCCTTGTAGAGTGGGTTGTGGAATTCTCTGTCAAGCCCGCCACCGTGGCTCATTAAACGGAATAATTCCTTGGAATTTGTCGGCACAGGGGCTTTGTTAGAATAAAATTCTGTAAGTTGTTCGGCAGTTAACTCGGTTGCAAGTGAGCGAGTACCTAGTAATCTCTGAAGAATGGCTGGGTCAATATCCTTAACCAAAAATGCACGAGTTTTCATCGACATCAAGTCTTCAAACGCTGACATGAACAAAGACATTCCAAGACGCGAAGGGACGACTACCTTGGTGTGAACAATTCTTGCCTCGCCACTCATGCATGCTTGTAGGAAGGTCTCCAAACCGATCATGTCAATATCTCCAAACATGATTTCATTCTTGGCTTCACGCATCAACAGACTGTCTTCTGTTGTTCGGTGTTTGTTGAGCAAAGCCTCAGCACGTTGCTGGAATTGCTGAGGACTAATTTCTTCTGCACCCATCCGCTTTGGAATAATCAGAGAGCGTCCCGAAACTTCGCGGAATCTCTTTGCAAAAATTTGAGTGTTGATGATGTAGCGTTCAATAACTTCAATGTGGTTATTATCTCTAAATGCGGTATACATTTCACCTGGGTCAACCTCTTGCGAAGTACGCAATAACAATCCGTTTTCATCAAAGGACATTTCGATGACTGAAATATTGTTGGCTTCAGCCAATCCCGCCATAAAATATCCAAGAGCAGTATTGAAACCTCTACCACGGCATGTAGTTATCATGTAAGTAGGATGTGCTCCAGTGATGACTTGTTCAACCAAAATGCGGTCAGAATCTGGAACCTGGAATGAATCAAGAGAATGTTCTTCCAAATGACGAGCAATGGCGCTTGCTACCTCCTTGGATAAACCATAGGCATCTCGTAGCAAAATTCGTGGGTCCTGTTCCCTACGAAGCGCTACAATGCAATGACCAATAAGGTCAAGCAGGGCTTTGGATAATTCACGGCTTCGTGAACGTGCTTCTCCAGACCATGAGGGGATAGTAGGGCGATGGCCTGTGACTGAAGTAACATTGACTCGAGTACCCTGAATATTGGTAACTCGATAGGTTGAACCACCTAGAAGAATAACATCGCCTCCTCTTAGATTGGATACGAAAGAACCCGAAAGTTGCCCTAGAATAGAGCCCTCTGCATTGAATACGAGATAGGAATTATCTGGTGCGATTGTTCCGATGTTAGTGTAGTAAATCATACGGGAATAGCCGCGCTTTCCGTAGATGTTTTCTTCCCAATCAACCCAAACTCTACGCTCTTCTTCAAGCATATCAAGGACTTCAATGAAGTCATCGTATTCGAAATTCCGATAAGACCATGAATTAACGATGATTTCGTAGGCTTCATCAATGTCCAGTTGATTGATGATAACCAAACCGATCATGAACTGAGCGACTACATCTAGACAATTTTGAGGGAAATCAAGACGGTCCATATCTCCAGTCTGAATAGCGGCTTGCAAAGCGGCTAGTTCAATGAGGTCATCCACATTTGAAGGAAGGAAACGAGCTCGTGGAATTCCTCCCACATGGTGACCTGCACGACCAATACGTTGCAGTGCTGTGGCGATATCACCTGGACTTCCAACCTGCAGCACAAGGTCAACAGAACCGATGTCAATTCCCATTTCTAGTGATGAAGAAGTAACAACTGCTCGGAGATGTCCATACTTGAGTTTGCGTTCAACATCCAATCGGATATTCTTGTCCATTGAACCGTGGTGTCCTGCTACTAAGTCCCCAAGGAATGGTCGCAATCTTTGGACAATGGTCTCGGTCATTTTTCTAGTATTAGCAAAGACTAGGGTTGTTGTGTGGGCGCTTATTAAATCAGCAATTGCTTCAATATTGTATTCTAAGATCTTCATCACAGGAAGGTCGCTGAATTTAGGATGAGTGATTAAAATATCAAGATCCAATTCACGGGATCCTGAAATCTTCGCTATTGAAACCTTGGTCGCCTCCCCCCTTGCTTCTCTGTCATCACTGCTAACGAGGTATTCTGCAACAGTTTCAAGTGGCTCCATTGTAGCAGAAATACCGATTCTTTGAACGGGATTTTTCAGAAGGGTGTCAAGAAGAGAAAGAGTCAATGAAAGATGAACTCCTCTTTTTGTAGAAACCATTGAGTGCAATTCGTCAATAATCATGTATTCAACTTCGCTGACAATCGGTTGAAAACGAGGTGAGGTAATAGCGATAGCCAAACTTTCGGGAGTGGTAATAAGAATATGCGGAGGTTTTCGCAACATTTTCTGACGGTCAGATTGAGAGGTGTCACCAGTTCGCAAACCAACACGAATTTCTTGTGCTCGGTCTGGGAGATAATCTTCAGTTATTTCTTTGAGAGGACCGATGAGGTTGCGTTGAATGTCGTTAGCAAGAGCCTTGATTGGTGAAATGTAAATTGCATGAACCTTTTTCTCCAACTTTTGTTCCAATGAAAGTCTAACTAAATTATCGATAATGGACAAAAAGGCGGTCAATGTTTTTCCTGAACCAGTTGGTGAGCATAGTAGCAAATGTTCTTTGTTTATGATTGAAGGAATCGCTAATTTTTGGGGTGCTGTGAAATCCGGAAATTTGTCTCTAAACCATTTACGAACAGGTGGGCATAACTGCTCGTAAAGTGCTTCGGAATCCATTGGAGATTCCAAGTAGACTATTTCTGCCATTTTATTTTACACGCCCGTGTTCGCGAAGCGTGCGCGAGGTTCTTAAAGAACTATCGCCAATTACCATTTGTTACGCCCAGCGTGTTTCTCTCTTTTTCCAACGATTAAAGGTCTCAGTCTCTGGACTTGGAGGTGGGTTGAGAAGTGGAGACTGCAATGAAATTGGTGGTGATAATACCTCTTGAAGTGCGTCAGTGGGACAAGAACCAATGCATGATAGGCAACCTACACAATTTTCTTCAATAACGACAATCGGGCGTTTGGCTTTTTTTCTTCCCTCGGGGTTGTTCTTGAGGGGTAATAATGCCTCAAACGGGCAATGTGTAATACACATATCACAACCAGTGCAATCGTCTTGAACGATGGCTACCATGGCCTGTCCCATAAACAGTGGTAATTGCCGACCGATTTAACAATGTGTATCAACGAACCATTTCCAATAGGCCCTCAAACTCGGTCAAGTTCTTAGGGGGTGCTCATCAGCCCATAACTGGTGACCAAGTGAGCGGGGACGAAGCCGGCCGTTTAGAACGCTTGAACAGTATGCTCAAGCGTAGAGGTTTTCTTTTACCAGCCTTCGAAATTCATGGAGGTTCAAAAGGACTGTATGATTTTGGCCCAGTAGGAGGCAGGCTACTTTCGCGTGTCAATCAGGCATGGTTAGACCATTGGCTCCAACTTGGAAACATTGTAGAATTATCCTGCCCAACAGTAACTCCATACGCAGTTCTTGAAGCAAGTGGCCATGTTGGTGAGTTTTCAGACTTTATGACCACCTGTAATTCATGCGAGGAGGCGAGCCGGGCGGATACGCTCTTGGAATCTCACCACTCTAATCCCGACTCTCTCAAGCGAGGTGAGTTGGAACTTTTACTACATTCTGTTAAGCCACCATGTCCAGCTTGTGGAGCAATGGATTGGAGTGGTGTTATCGCCCAGAATCTGATGTTTAACACCACCATCGGTTCGGGAGCATCAGGCCGTGCTGGTTTTCTTCGTCCAGAGACTGCTCAGGGAATGATCACTTCCTTCCAATCACTCTACCGTCATTTTAGAGAGCGCCTTCCTTTCGGAGCAGTCCAAGTTGGGAGAGGTTACCGCAATGAAATCGCCCCGCGACAAGGAATGATAAGATTACGTGAATTCAATATGGCTGAACTTGAGTACTTCATTGACCCTGAGGCAGATATAGATGTTGATTTGAGCCAATGGGACAATGATTCAATAGCATTCATACCTCAAGAAGGAAATGAATTCGCCTCAACTCTAGGCGAAGCACACGGTAATGGAATCATTCATCATCCAACCATTGCACAATTCCTTGGAATGACCTATAGTTTCTTGACTGAACTTGGTATTACACCTTCCAAAATAAGATTAAGACAGCACGAAAAAGACGAGATGGCACACTATGCCAAGGATTGCTGGGATGTTGAAATCTTGGGTTCTTATGGATGGGTTGAATGTGTTGGTGTGGCCCATCGTGGTTGTTACGACCTTGAATCCCACTACAAGGCCACAGGAAAATCATTGCACGCTCGTAGAGAATATACTGAACCTAGAACAACCACTATTGATGCTTGGACGGTCAACGGTGCAACTGTTGGTCCGACCTTCAAGGCATTAGCAGGTTTCGTCAAACAAGCAGTAGAAGAATTGCCC
>DASCRS010000027.1:0-6939 GCA_034402455.1 Candidatus Poseidonia sp.
AAGGAAATCAGAGCACTGAGAGCCATAGCAAAGGCAGGTGGTATCAAAAAAGATGTCCTCTCATCAATCCTTGATTGGGTAGAAAACGGGTGGAATTGGTATCAAGATTTTTCTGGCCTTCTCTAACAAAACCGACAAATTTTGAGCCTTCCGTCAAGAGTCACATTCAAAGATAGAAAGCCGACCCGCTTGGATGGGTGGGGATGATGCAAAACGGAGTCAGCGGATGGTACGCACGCTTGGATCGATGTCTTGCTGACCGTAACAAACAGATTGACATCTGGCTCAAAACATGGGAGCAGTCCCTCAAATCCTTCCAGCCAATTGCCGCTCTACTGCCAGAAGATTGGCCCACATTACCAGCAAATCTTCTCACTGACCCCGGCCATGTTCTTGACCATCTTTTGGCTCGGCACGACGCTGAGTCGGATGGCCGCTCACCTCGTGGCGCACATCCAACGCCTCCTCGACTTGCTGACGCTGTTATCGCCTCTGAAATGCGTGAAACACTCATCAACCCGAAAAAGCCAGTTCAGCAATCAAACTTCCTTATGAGTAACCTCCCGCCGGGCTTTAGGCAACATGTTGAGCAACTCAATCTCCCCGTTGCCTCTCAAGAAAACGAAGTTGACAATGAGGCGGAGGCGATTGCAGTTGAAGATGGCCGCCGTACACTAAGCGGCATTCCTCTCCCTGTAGCAGATACTGCAACTGGCGGAGGTTTGTTCCACGCCCGACTCATTCGCCGCCACGCTGATGCGCACGATGATGCGGATGCGGAGCTCAAGAAAGAGGACACTCGCCGCTTCTTTAGCAACATCCAACTTTTGGACATTGACCCGTTGGTTGTTCAGAGCACAAAGAACCGTCTTCTGCTCGAATCTATTCGCCATGAACTGGTCAGTTTTGGACCTGAAACGCCTGGCAAGATTTCTCGAAAGGAAATGGAATCTTTGTTGGATGAGGGAGTTAAGCAAGGTGACGCACTTCAGGGCGAATGGCCTTGGGGTCAACAACCACGATTAGTCCTCACAAATCCTCCGTGGCTTAGAATCAAAGACCGATTCCGCGGCATGGAAGAAGGTAGTCGGCTTCGCAAAGAGCTTGGTGAACAACTCCGCGCCCTTCAAGATAACAACAAACCACGATTCTCGACCATGCGTGGAAATGTCAACCTCTATCGGCTATTCATTGAACGTAGTTTACAGATTTTGGAAGAAGGAGGGCGCCTGCGAATGGTTGCCCCCGATAGTTTGTTGCGTGAACAATCCTCTCACCCACTAAGAGAACTATTGGTTATGGAACATGCTTGGACTCAGGTGTGGGCGATTGAAGAAGCAAATCTCCTATTCCCTGGAATGACACAGGGTGTTGTTGTTTTGGGCATTACCGCAAACGGTGAACGGACCAATCTCATGATTCATGGGCCAATAACTCGCTCTGATTTGCGACGTGATGGTGAGGGGTTATCCAGCCGTGTACCTGTCTTTGAACTCAAAGACGAGCGTTGGGTCTCTTGGGCCCGTAACACATGGGCTGTTCCACGACTTCCTCGCGACCGAATTGAGCGGAAATACACGCTTGAGGTTCTAGACCGTCTCGCACTGCTCCCGCGTCTTAGCGATGATTCACATCCACTCACCACAAATAAGCGGCAAGTTCGTGTTCGTGTTGGTGAAATTGACCAAACAGCCCATGCCAAATTTATCGAAACTTGGGTCAAAGGGAAGAGGAGTCGTCCTTTCATTCGCGGCGTTCACTTTTCTGAACATGAAGATGGAGGGGTCTTCATTCGACATCCAGCATTTAGGACAGATATCCCCTCCCGGGCCAGTGAACGTCAACTCGCCATGTGGATTGGAGACCATCACCCTCACTTCGGGCCACGACTTGCTTGCCAAGCTATCGTTAATGCTCATCAAGATCGTAGGCTCCGTTGGGCAGTCATCCCTGAAGGAAGCGTATTGGGTAATAGCGTCAACCACATAGAACTTCATCAAGATATTCAAGACCGTCTTGTCGCCGAACATGAAACCTTGGAGATGGGTTTGAATTGGTTATGTGAGCATCTCAACAACGATGACCTAGACGAATGGGCTCGGGCTTGGGCGGCAAATAACAACGTCAATAATTACGAGTTGGAGATGCTTCCGCTGGAATTACCTGGGCCATTTCCACAATTCAGCACTCTCACTTATTGATTGTATGGTTTTCCGAATTTGTTTTCCGAAAAAACTACCTTTTAGCCCTATATTTTATATCACATAAACCGTTGGAATTGTTTGTACGACTTTTTGGAGGACGCAATTTAATGGGCATTCATCCAAAAATCGGAATCACTGGCTTGCCTCGGAGTGGCAAATCTGCGGTGATGGAGAAGGTTCTCAATATGCTCGTTGACGAGCGCACCCGTGAAATTCACATGCGTGGAGGTACGGTGGAAAAGCCTATTCTTGGAGGGTTGCGAACAGAACCACTTCTTGAAAACGGTGAACGGCTGGGTTACAAGATCATTGATGTTGTTACAGGAGAAGAGGGCATCATTGCTCACAAAGGCATTGATTCTCGCCTTCGAGTCCTTGGCTACGGAATTGATATTGAAGAATTGAATCGTGTCGCTATTCCTGCTATTGATTATGCACAACATCACTGTGAGGTTCTAGTTATTGATGAAATCGGAAAATTTTCCGTCGAGTCAGAAGCTTTTGTGAGTGCTGTGCGAAGTGCTTTGGAGGTTGATATGCCAACATTGTTGACCCTTCACAAAAAGAGTCGTCATCCTCTCCTACAAGACATTCGCCGGCGAGATGATGGGCGAATCCTTGAGGTTACGCCCGTTAATCGCGCCCTGCTCCCTTACAAGATTCACAAATTGATGCGAGAAACCTACTAATTGGGTGCGTTGCTCATCGGTTGATTCATTCGTGAGAAGTTGTTGGAATGTCCATGCACCCGCCTGCAGTCGCCGTTTCCCGCCTCCTAATCGGCTCAGGGATGGGTTTGCTGCTGGGTATTGGTTTTGCGTTACAAGATCAGCGCTCGTCTTTGAGTTCGCCCAACGCGTTACACGGATTTGCTCTCGTAGCAATCATATGCCTAACCCTTGGGTGGCAACTCTCCAATGGAAAGGGGCCGCTTGCATCACAATTCTCAAACGAAAGTGATGAGGCAATGGCAACTCGTGTTCGTGAAGATGTTGAAGATGTGCAGCGGTCAACTGACCTCAACAATGCGTGGGCCGAACTTGAAGCAAAGGTTCTCTCAAGTGAATTGGGAGAGGAAGAATGAAGAAACTAAAAATCGGTGGATTCATGAGGGGGGGCCCTCATCAGTGAAATGAGGCAGTACCATGAGCGAAATTCCCGAAGACTTGTATTACACAAAAGAACATGAATGGTTGAAATTAGAAGGTAATACCGTCACTATTGGCATTACTGAACACGCACAAGAAATGTTGACCGACATTGTCTATATCGAACTACCTGCTGAAGGGGATGTTATGGAAGACATGGGTGAATTTGCAGTTGTTGAATCTGTCAAATCCGCCTCTCCAATTTTTGCACCTCTTGCTGGAACGATCACTGCTGTAAACATGGAACTTGACGACGCTCCAGAATTGATGAATACCTCACCTTATGGAGATGGTTGGATTGTCAAAATGACCATTGACCATCCAGAAAGTATCTCCTCATTAATGGACGCTGCTGGTTACAAAGCCGAAATTGGCGAGTGAACCGTTTGAGCACCTCCCCCATTTGGAGTTTATACGTTGATGGGTCCTGTCTTGGAAATCAAAATGTGGATGCAAAGACACCTGCGGCCTGGGCCCTTGTGGTTGTAAAAGGGGATTCGGGACTTGGCAGGGGGAGTGGAGAAATTGTTGAAGAAACCTCAGGGCGAGTCATTACTGACCCTGAAGAAGACGGTTTTATCGGGGCCGAAGTTGGTTCAAATAATACCGCTGAATTATGCGGATTTGCTGCAGCCCTGCGCTGGCTTCTTGTTGAAGGAGGTGATGAGGCTGCGGTTGTGCGAGCGGATTCACAATACGCAGGTAATCTCGCCAGTGGTGCATGGAAAGCAAAAGCAAACAAGGAATTGGTGCATCAAGTCCAAAGGTTATGGCGTGAGGTTGTGAGCCTACGTCCCCTGACTTGGGCGCATGTCAAAGCGCATCGCGGCCACCGTTGGAATGAGCGCGCTGACCATTTGGCCCTACGATGCGCTCAAGGAGAGCAACCCGAACCGTTGACATTTTGGAAGCCTGGTCAGCGTTAATCGCTTAATCGCTCTTGGAGCCATTGACGCATTGATTCTTCATACTCTGGTCTGCGAAGAGCGTGGTCAACTTGAGCTTGGAGCCACAAGAGTGGAGAGCCAGAATCGTACCATTGCATCCCATCTAGAAGGACGCCATGGAGTGCCCCTTCTTTCATCCAGTGTTCTTGTAACGCAATGGTCTGAAGGTCACCGCACTGCTCATAGGAATATTTCTCAAGTAGAACTTGGGTTGTGTCGGGAAACACATAGCGGCCGCACATTGCCATCCGACTAGGGGCTTGAGATAAGGGCGGCTTCTCTACCATATTCGTGATTTTATCCCCCTCCATTGAAACGATTCCATAATGACTGACTTGGTTTTCTGGAACCTCCATCAACCCAACGGTTGCTTGGCCATGCAAATTGAATTGCTCTACTAAGCGGCGAGATGCGGAGGAAGGGGCATAAGCAGTTGTTGGGCTATGAACATCCATCAATACATTATCTCCCAACAGAATCAGCATCGGGCCTTTAACAGCATGTAAAGCGCACTGAAGTGCATTCCCCACACCCTTTGCTTCGTGTTGAATATGGGTCAGAATCTCAATGTCCCGCCCAATATCAAAGAGTGCTACATCAAGTTCTGGTCTCATCCCTGCTATATCTGAACGGTCCGCTAGGAAATCTCCAAGATTTTTACGCGGCGAGAGGATGATGTGTAGCCGGGTAATTCCCGCGCTCTTAGCCTCCATTACCAAATGCGTAAGCAGCGGAATGTCGACAAGAGGAAGGGTTTCCTTTGGTTGTATGGCGCTGACTGGGAACATCCTTGTGCCAAGACCACCGGCTACAATCAGAGCGTCACGAACCGGCTGCATGGGACTCCCACAAAGGCACAGGCTTTCAAGCGTAGCCCACCACGGTGCTTCAATGGAGGCAAAAACAATCTCCGCATCCCTCGCCGTCGCAGGGGTTCTGCTAGTGGTCCAAACCTTCCTCAATGTGGCTCCAGAGGGGCCATGGAATTCAGCTTCCTTTAGCCGTGGAGTTCTTGGCCTTGCTGGACTTTCCTGCCTGTATTTAGCATGGTTTTGGCACACTTTCGGTCAATTTGGTGTGGCGCCGACAGTTGATCGATGGAATAATCCAGAAGACACATGGTTGACAGTTGTCGTGTTTGGACTCCTTTGTCTTGTGGCAACTCGCGCTTTATCACTGTTTGACACCAACGGTCTCGCCCCCGAACCAGCAGGATTGATTCTTACTCTAATTGGTTGTCTAGCGCTTCTTAACGGATGCTATGTATGGTCTATTACCAAAGGCCCTCTCGTCATTAACGAAGAGGAATAATCAATCTAGGAATCCTAATTCTTGGTCGAGAACATCAAGGGCTGTACCGAGGTCGGGGAGTTCTCCTGGTTCTTCAAGGGTTGATTGTGGCATGGTTTTTTTCATCCCCTGTGGGTGTTCGCCTCCCTCTGAAAGCCACCGTTTCCAAATTTCACAACGTTCTGGACGGCGCAGGGTAAGCAATTCCCAAAGAGATTCAAGACTGGCTTTGTTTTTATTCAGGGCTGAAATTCTTTGGGCGAATTGGTCAGAGTCTACCTCTTCCATGCGCAAAAGAAGTTCTCGGAGTCTCGTTCGTACAACTTCATCGCCATCGCACCAAAGATCATGAAGAATACCCCGATTATCGCTTGGATCAAATTCTATGTATTCTCGAAGATTTGGTATTAGGTTGCGGCGTACAACAGCCAGTGGATGGTGGACAAGTGAGGCCAAACGATCGGCCCATTGATCTTTGTCAAGATACTTCAAATCGCCAACGGTCGCGCTTGCAGCAGCAAGGACACTCTCGTCTTCAGACTCTAGCATGTCGTTGAGAAATGGGATGGCGTCTGCTCCAAGTCTACGAAATAATCTGGTAAGAACGTCAGCCAATCCTCGTTGAACCAACGATTCCTCACGAGCATGTAGTCGATTAATGAGTTCAAGGCCAAATTCACGATCAACTTCAACCGCTTTTGCCAAACAAAGAGTAACTTGTGCGGCTATTTCTGGGTCTTCGTCGGCTGCCCTTCTCAAGAGAATTTCCTTAATTCCTAAAGGCTCAACCAAGGGTTTTCGCTCCATCAGAAGTCGAATCCATTTCATCAAGAGTAAACGGCGAGGGGAGTCGCCGTTCTCAAGTCGTTCAAGAAGCCAAACGGCCGCTTCAACACCTTGTGCATGAGCAACGACTGCGGCAGACATACGCGGCACCACTGCGGTTGGATTCCAATCCATGTGTTGTGGTCCAGCATCGGGTTGCGTGTGCCATGTGCCTGGGCGCTCTGCAAGCGCTATGGATTCTACGAGGTGGTAGCCCTGATGTACGGGTTGGCCGTGAGGAACTGTTGATAGCCCGTTGAGTAAAGATATGCTGAGCCACCAACGATCGGTATTTGGCGCGTGGGGGTCAAATGCTTGAGCTAACCAATCTGTTGCAATGCAAAATAACAAGCGATTAGATACGTCATTCATTCGGCGTTTTAGCCATCGTTCGTGGATTTCAAATGGGTCGTCGCTGAGGTTCATTCTGTGGGGTACGATGAGGTCAACTACTGAGTTGAGGTGCCGGTCAAACATTCCGCGGTCTACGTTGATAATTCCGAGTGCCTGTTCAAACAAAACATG
>DASCRS010000028.1:0-4837 GCA_034402455.1 Candidatus Poseidonia sp.
CATGGTTTTCATGCTTGCTTTTGTGCTAAGTTCATAAGCCGTCGCGGGAGGCTCGTGGTTAGAGAGGGATGAACTCATGTTGAACGTCACGGCCCGCCAGGACTTGATGAACAAGATTGTTGAAACTTTGAGTGTGGTCGTTGAAGACGCCCGCTTTGAGTTCAAAGAAAACGGTCTGCAGGCCCGAGTGGTTGATGCGTCACACGTTGCAATGATCAAAATGGAGGTGGATTCAGCCGCCTTTGAAACCTGGGAGATTGATGAAACGGACCTTTGTTTAGAACTTCGAAAGGTGAAGGAACTCATTAGCCTAGGTGCTGCTGACGACATGATTGAGATGGCATACACGCCGACCTCTGGCGTGATGACTCTAAACCTCGGAAAGATTGACCGAAATATTCGCCCGCTTGACAATACAACCCTCACTTCACCAAATGTTCCGCAAATTGACATTCCGTCAAAAGTTGTGATGAGTGGAGTCGCTCTCGCTCAAGCCCTTCGTGCTGCAAAGCAGGTTGGCGATTTGGTCAACCTTAGCATTGATGCTGACACCTTTACTGTTCACGTACAAGGTCAAGCAGATTCTGTCACAGTTTCCTTCGCAAAGGACGAATTGGAATCGCTTGAATGTGAAAAACCTGCACGCAGTCAATATTCTCTCACCTACCTTGTCCCAATGGCCAAGATATTTGCTGGCTTGGGCGACATTACCCTTGGATTTGGAGAAAGTTTCCCTCTTCGTTTGAGCTTTTCATTCAATGATGGCGCTGGCGAGGTTGTTTACTATCTCGCACCACGCGTTGAAAGTGAATATTGAACTTCGACTTGAGTGACCTTGCTAATAGCAAACCATTGTTATGTTATTTGAGCGAACGCTCAGTTGGATTCTGAATTTTATTCAGTATTCGCGCCATCCATGGCTGCATTCCTTACAGGTAAGCATCCTGGTTTCAGGTTCATCAGATGAACGAGTTTGTTCAAGATAAGCAAAGACTTCGATACAATCACATTTTGGACACATATAGGTGTCTTTGGTCAAAACGCCTTGCATCTTGTCAGAGTCCTTGATAACTTCATATTCTCTTGATTTTACTTTGGTACTTGAGGTTGCTTTTGACAAATCAACCTCTTTACCACCAATTTTTGTCTTAAGTTTGGCTGGACCATTATAGCCGCACTTGTAGTTAGTACAGGATATATCTCCTGAAGGAGTTGGGAAAGAAAGTGTACCACATTCGGGGCAAAACATAACACATTCCCGTACAATCCAGTATTTAGGTTCTTTCCATTTAAAGTTTGATTTAGGACTCTAGAGGGGTTTTTCACTACATTCAGCGAGTTTTTCTTTCAAAGGGGAAGGGTCAATATCAACGGCGCTCACGGCGAACCATGTGGTTGTGGTATGATTGGCGTGCTGCGGCAATTTGCGACAGTGATGCAAACATTGTAGATAGCATTGAATGGGACGGTCACATGACTGAACATGGTGTTATGGAGCGTTTGCGAACAGTAGAACTTGGTCAGCATATTCCTGAAGTGAGTGAACTCTTGCAACGGTTTCCAGAAGCGACAGTATGCCTTCATGGTGACGAGAGATTGCCTGATGCCAAGTGGCCATATCCCAATTCAGTAGAGCAGGCACTTGCGGATAAAGCGGCTCTGCGTTTGGCCATTGAGGGCGTACAACGAGCAGCCAGCGACCCTGACCGCCGTTTGGAACACCTTGTTAGGGGCAGTGATGAACTTCGAGCCGCACATCTTACTATGGAATCACGTTTGATTGAATGGACAGGATTATTTTTCCCTCTTGCATTAGCCAATGACCGTAATGAGTTTGTTCGTAATGTTGCATCTAGTCAAACACCAGGAGATTTTGCTGCCACCGTTGGTTTGGAACTTCCAAATGAACAACCCTCGGACTCGGAATGGAGTTCAATCCGTGAATGGGCTGAAGATACAGCGGGGTCACACGGTCGGTTGGACCGGATGGAGAATGCACTTCGTGACCTTTCACACGAACATCTTCCTTCAGTTTCAGCTTTGGTAGGGCCATTGCTTGCGGCTCGGCTTTGTGTTGAGGCGCATGGCCGGCTACGTTTGGCTCGCCTTCCCTCAGGGACAGTCCAAATTTTGGGCGCTGAGAAGGCATTTTTCAACCACTTGAAAACGGGAGCACCATCTCCAAAACATGGTCACATATTCATGCACCCTTGGATTAGTCGTTCACCTCGATGGATTCGGGGAAAGATTGCAAGAATGCTTGCAGGAAAAATCAGCATTGCGGCCAAGATTGACGCGTTTGAAGGAAATGCATGGACCGAAGAAGATGTTCTCCCAATTGAACGCCGTGTTGAGGAATTACGAGAACAACACAAAAGTCCGCCTAATCGGCGCTGAAAGGAGGGTTCTCGTTGGGTGGAGGTTCAAAGCGAAACCGTGGCCCACGCCACCTTTCTGCAACCGTTCGGATGGACCGTAAGTCTTTGTGGACATTGAATGCAGTGCCGCGGAAGGCTGTTTATGGTGAATCCTTGCGCAAGTTCTCAGGTAAGGAGTATCGTCGTTGGGAGCCTCACCGCTCCAAATTGGGTGCTGCTATGTTACGAACTAAGAATGACCCAGCGCTCCTTCTTCCCCAACCGGGCGAAACTATCCTCTATTTGGGTGCAGGACATGGAACCTCAGTCAGTCATTTGCACGACCACCTTTGTGGTCAGGACAATCGTTTAGGTGGGCGTCTTGTAAGCGTTGACCTCGCACCTCGCTGCCTTCGCGACCTAACATTTCTTGCACAGAAAAGACCAGGTTTGGTTCCTGTTTTGGGCGATGCTCGTCGTCATGAAGCATGGGGTGTCCTAATCCCAAGAAGGGTCAATTGGTTGTTTCAAGACGTTGCTCAAGCGGGGCAAGTTGACATTTTCATAGCCGCCTGTCGCCGATTTCTCGCTCCTGGGGGAATGGGTTTACTTTCACTGAAAGCAGCAAGTGAACGATGGACTGGAGAAGGAGAAGCGGCTTTATTTGCAGAGGTTGAAGAACGTTTGAATGAGACTGGCTATATTGTTGATGAATCAATTGAACTCACTGGTTACGAAGATCATCATCGCTTATTTGTTATTCATTTGCCGGAGGCTTGAATCTGCCCGAACTTCCAGAGGTTGAAACAGTTCGCCAAGGCCTTATTCAAGGCCTCAAGGGAAAGACCATCCAAGATGTCCTTATTCGCAGGGAAGGATTGCGTTTTCCCTTTCCCGAAGACCTCCCCACAATCTCTGGAACAACCGTAACAGATGTTCGCCGCAGGGCGAAGTATCTACTCATCGATTTGGACGATGGGCGTGTTCTGCTCTCTCATCTTGGAATGTCAGGACGTTATACACTCTTTTCATCTGAGGAAGCCAACTCAATGTTAGCCCCCTTGCTCAAAACAGTAAATGGGGGAGTTCCAGTCTCTTCCTTTGGACAAAGAACCGGTTACGAGGGTAAACATGACCACTTGGAATTTATTTTCACTGATGGAACCCGGGCAGTCTACACCGACCCCAGAAGATTTGGTATTGTGGACTTATTTCCTCGTATTGAGGAGCCTGTACATTCTCTCTTAGAGCGACTGGGTCCTGAACCCTTTGAGAATTGGACGGCGGTTGACCTTGCTACAAAATTACAGAATCGTAAAACAGCCATAAAAATCGCCCTGTTGAATCAACATATTGTGGTTGGTGTGGGAAATATATACGCCTGTGAAGCACTTCATCGTAGTGGACTTTCACCTCGTAGAGAATCCCGTACTCTAGTGCGAAAGAACGGAAAACCCACGATTCGTCTTGAACGACTTGTTGAGGAAGTAAAATCTGTACTCAACGAAGCTATCGCTTCGGGGGGTTCAACACTCAACGACTTTGCATCTGTTGATGGGACATTAGGATACTTCGCTCATCGTTTTACTGTCTATGGCCGAGAAGATGAGCCCTGTATGAAGAAGGGGTGTGGAGGTGTTGTAGAGCGAATCGTACAGAGCAATCGTTCAACTTTCCTTTGCCCTCGTTGCCAGGGTTAATTGATTCTGAATACGATACTCAAGGCGAATCCCCAAAGCACTACAGCAGTCAATCGGTGGATGAACACCCCATTTTCCTTCAACTTGTCCAATGTTGAGGTTCCTGTGAGGGCTACGGCTACGGTAAGATACCACAGTGTATCAATGGTCATTCCCAATAAACCAACGGCGACTTTGCTGCCAAATTCCATGCCTGGGCGAAGGACTTGAGCGAGAACCGCTACGAGAAAAAGAGCAATTTTTGGGTTGAAAAAGGCGATTGCAAACCCCTCTGCAAACCCTTGACGGTTGGATGCTTTGTGCACAATAGCGTTGTAATCTCCATCCATGTTCCACATTGAGTATCCATACCAACACAATAAGCCGCATCCAATTAGTTGGAGGCCGAGGAAGACACTGGGCGCTTCTTCAAGCAGTACGATCAGCCCAAACACAGCGAGTCCTGCATAGACTCCAAACCCTAATCCGTGTCCAATGGCGCAAGACACTCCTTGTCGCCTGCCCCCTAGCATTGTGTTTCTTAGTACGACCATTAGGCTGGGGCCTGGCGAAATTGCTCCGAGAAAGAATACCGTTCCAGCAGCGATGAGAACATCCCAATCTAGAACCGTCATGCTTCAACGCACGGGGTGCTGGTCATCAACGTAGTGGGCTTTATTCTCATGTTCAAAGAAGATAGAGGGTGAAACCCATGCCAGCATCGTTTGCTTTTAGCAAATCGGAATAGTTCAAACTCCATCGAATGAGGGAATCGTTCATGCGTTTTTGACGCAGAACATG
>DASCRS010000029.1:0-4237 GCA_034402455.1 Candidatus Poseidonia sp.
TGTTTCTTGCTTGCTCATGCCTGATGTACTAATTGATTTGGAAATTTCATCCGAAAGTTGTGCTAGATAATCTTCGGAAATTGAATCCAAATCTCCAAGTTCAAGAGTACCTAAAAGGTGAGAATGAAGAAGCGGCCACAGCTCTTGCTGAGCGGTCGAAAAACCTGTGTGAGGGCATGGGTCATCGGTCATTTATTTCCCCCCTTAGATGATTTCGTACCCTTGGAGAGAGCATAACTTGAAAGCCCACCATCCTTGACTCGGTTGGCATTTGTAAGGAGTTCATCAAATCCGTTTTCGAGTACTCCTTCCCAATACTCAATCGATTTTTCACAGTCGTTTAATGCGAGTGTCAGTCGCTTCGTTCTTGAGTCGCTTCTTCTTCTGAAGAGTTCATTTTCAAGATATTCATTCTCGGATTTTTCAGCGTCTTGAATGAATTTTTCGCGCTTGACAAGCATTTCATCGTGTTTTGCCGAACCTTCATCGAGTTGTTCCAATTGTTTTGAGAATTCATCTAAATCTGATTTAAGTTGATCTCTGCGCTTCTTTGCGTCTCTCGCTAAAGCCTCTGCAATTTCCTTTTCTTCCTTACGAGCATTGAGCTGTTTTGGAATCATTTCAGCAAGCCTTTGGCGGCGGTGAAGAATGGCCCGAATCAAGAATTCGGGAGTCACTTCCAGCAATCGCTCGTCTTGCATTGATTGTGGGGGGCAGTTCTATGTTGAATAAACATGCCCTCACAACATCTTTCAGCGTGAAGGTGAAGAACCCCTTCAAACAACCCACACCATGGGCGGAGGTGATATCGCAGTAAGTAGGCGAGTCCCTCTTCTTCTAGCCGCTCTATTTTTGGCATCTTTCATCCCTTCTGCACATGCAGTATCTGGTGCGGGAGTCATTGATGTTGACAGTTTTGGACTCGCTGATTATGAAACCTTTTCTTCAGAGAATTATTCCTTCACGCTCGAACTCCATGAAACAGATGGGGGTTTTGCTGAGGTTGACCTTGATGTGGATGTAAAAACATTGGAGGGGATTCTCATCCAAAGCCTCCCCAGCCAAAGTTTCAACCTCAGTTCAATGGAACAGCGAAATGTAACTATAACATTGACTTCAATGGATTATGGTTACAGTGAAGTGCATGTAGTTTTAACTGGTGATGTGGGTGTTGAAAGCGGAACACAATTGCTCAACATCTCACGTACAATTCAGCGATTGCGACCTTTATCACTTGAATTAGGGGGTGCTGGAAGTTTGCTTTCACAAGGTATTGATTCCCTGGGCACACCAACTGGAAATCTCTCGGTTCATGATGGAGATTATATTCAAATTCAACTTCCAATAATTAATCAAGGCGATGTTAACTGGACTGGTTCGGTTGATGTTATTATTGAAAATGGGGGGCAAAACGAATCCATTGTTATTGGGAGTATCAATGTTGATGCGATGTCTTCAACTTACGCGAATGCAACTCCATCATTTCAACTGGTTGAAGGTGATTTAGCATGGTCCTTTGCTTTGAATGGAACATTGGGAGACGATAATGGGCACCATATGCGAAATGGAACCGTGGCCATTCTGCCACCACCTCTACCATATCTCACCACTTTGCTCACATCAAATGCGGCGAATATCACTGCTGGTGATGATTTGGTCTTTGACCTGAATGTGACCAACAATGGCACGGTTGATTTTAGCGGCATCTTGCAGTGCAGTTCTCCAAACGAGATTCTTCTAACAACTTCTGAACAGATAGTTTCGGGTCAATCATTTTCATGGCAGTTTACCATGACTGCAAAGCCAGTTACGATAGAGTGTATTCTCCAAGAGGGTAGAGTATCAGCCCTTTCGACCTTACCGCATGAACTTGTAGTTGACATGGCATCGGCTTCCTTCGCCTCTGCAGGCTCCACAACACCGTCCTTAATCGGTGGCCCTTGGCATCATGGTGACTCCTTAAGGGCTAATATGCTCATCCGAAATATTGGTGAGATTGAGGGCAGGGTTAGAATGGTTCTTTTTGACCAAGGTGACTCAACACAGCAAAATTCTGTTGGCGAATGGGTCATTTTGGCTTCAGGTGAAGCCGGGGAGGTTTCCTCAGATTTCCTTTTCCTTCGTGCAGGAGAACATTTGCTTGATTGGGCCTTGGAAAGCGACGACGGTAGCGTAGTTGGCGTATATGGCGGAAATTTCACTCTACCTGTTGGACAGCAGCAATCGATTGGTATTGACATTGATAATGTCGTTTGGTCTCAAGATTCAGGCTTATCTTTTGAAATCGCTTTTGAAATGGACGAAGGTAAATCGCGTGATGTTTTCGTCCAATTGGGATATGAAACCTCTGAAGAAACGGTGTATCTTTACGAATATGTGAGAACATTTGAGCAAGGAGTTCATGGCGAACAAATATCGTTCGGGCAAGTCAGTGCGGAAAAGGTGATTCTCAAGATTTCTGCGGAGGGCTGGTCAATTGGCCCTGGACCACTTTCTGTAACTGCATATGTACCCGATGAGCGCACAATATATTGGATTGAGATAGAAGAGGTGCCAGAACCAATTTTACCAGTTGAAGGAGACGAAGCCACACTCAAGTTAACTCTCCATCAATCTGGCCCACAATCCACGAGCGTAGGTGAAATAATACTCAAGGATGCTTATGATGAAATCCTATCTACGGTAACATCTCCAGAGTGGGGTTCTGCCCAATCGGTAACTGTCGAAATGGATTTGATTTGGCCTAAAGGAAGCAATGTTGTAATTCAGGCTGTTTGGTCCGTTAATGGAGAACTAATAACCGAACAAGAATCCTATGTCTCTGGTGATTCTGTTGGAGAGAAATCGGAATCAATGCCCGTCGGAGCTATCATTTGGGGCCTCGTGGGGGGAATTCTAATCTCACTCATTTTGCGTGTTCGTATGAATCGTGTCAAAGGCCCTGATGATGGGAAAAGTGTTACTCCTAAGCCAAAACAAAAAGCGGTTATTACTTCTTCACGGCAACAAAAAATAGAGGTTCAATGCCCTCAATGTGAAAGAAGGTTACGTGTGCCTTCCGATTATTCTGGCTCTGTTGGTTGTCCTGACTGTTCAACAAAGTTTGCTGTGGAAGGGGAAAAACCAGCGCCAGATGAGAAAGATTTGGCACCTGAAGAAGCCCCAGAAATTGTAACTCCTCCTTCGCCCGAGCCTAAGGAATCCAAAGATGGAAAGGTTGAGATTTCTTGCCCCGACTGCTCTCAAACACTTCGAATCCCAGGTTCGTATGAAGGCTCAGTACGGTGTCCTGCTTGTAGCAAAGTTTTCAAGTCATTAGACCGGAAGTAAGTGCAAGGGGTATTAGCATGGCGGGACATTTTCAAGAATTTGAGGATGAGTACTTGGAGACCATGTATGAATTCTACGAAAAAGATCCCAATCAAAGAGTACGTACGGGTGATTTAGCATCAAGTCTTGGAGTTGCACCTGCTTCAGCCACAGAAATGATTCAGCGCCTTGCAGCCCGTGGGTACATTGACTATGTGCCCTACAAGGGAGCATCTTTGACAGAATTGGGCTTGATTCATGGGCAGAAAATGAAGCGCCGTCATCGACTTGCGGAACTATTGCTTGAGATACTTCCCTATGATGGCAACGCGCATGAAACCGCTTGCAGACTAGAACATGCGATTGATGATGATTTGGAAGTTGCCCTTTCACGTTTGATGGGAGGAGTAGAAGTGGACCCAAGTGGTAAGCCTATTCCAGTGCCTACAAAAGATATAGAACAACGACTATCGGCTCACCCTGAATCATTTTCTCTTCCACTTCTTGGCATCAATTCAAGTGCAATAGTCATGACTATTCTTTTGCCAAAAAACATCATTGATGGCCTTCAATCCAATGGATTGTCAATAGGTTCAACCGTGCGACGTGATTATGGTGGACGTTTATTCATTGATGAGCGAGAACTGTTGGTCTCGGATGATTGGGCATCAGCAATTTTTGTCCAATTATCAACAGAATAGGTGTGAACACTTTAGAGTAGGGATTATCCTTCCTCAATCATGGCAGAGGATGGCGAAGTCGTGAATCCCTCTCCTGAAATTGAGGCTGATGGAGTGAAAAAGGGCCGTTTTGGCTTTAGACCTTCAGAATCAATCATACACGCCATTGACCGTCAAATCGTCAGTTCCGGCCTCAGATTGATTATGTTCCTTCCAGCCTTTGCAGCATTCACATACTTTACAACATG
>DASCRS010000030.1:0-2451 GCA_034402455.1 Candidatus Poseidonia sp.
GGTAGAAGCACAATGAGGTGTTTCATACCATCACGCTGTTCCTTCTTCCTCATTGTATTTCCTCTCAACTAATCTTCCATTCAAACCATTGGAGTCTAACTCCAGTTGAATCGATCATCACATTATCTCGTCCCGACAAACCGAGTGGATTGATGAAACGAGATGGTTCTTCACTCTCCCATAGGAAATTGATTTGGGAAATTGATTCGTCTTCTTTGAGTTCCATGCAGTGATGATGGTATCCTGCTTGGGTTTTGAGGGATTGATACGGGCGTTCAAGACCTTTGTCACTTTGAATATCCATTCCTTTTGTATTTCCAATGGTTTCGTATACCAAACACAGTTCGCTAAAATCTCCAACTGGTCGTGTTACCGTAACGGTGGCTGAAGTGCCTTCTTTGATAAATAATCTAGAATCTCCAAGTCCGAGCGGGTCTCTAAAGCGATGGTCTCGCCACGGGTCAAGCCTGCTCTCACATTGTGAACAATCGTTTTCCTTGATTGCTTGGAGAGCCGGAATTTCTGCATCACCATCCAGTTGAAGACTCCACAAGATTGCTCCATCGCGATTTACCGCGGGTGACCAATACGATGAATTCGAGAGTGACCATTGCATGGTTCCCAAAGGTGATGTGAGGGCATGCCTCATATTATGTTCAAGGAAATATGTCACATTGTCCGAAAATAGGGCGCGGGTGGCGTTGCTATGCTCACTGCCAGTTAGATGAACCAAGCCGAGTGTTGGAATGCTTGTAGAATCAAGTTGCTCGGGCAAATTCCAGAGATATCCCCAATGCATGTTTTCAGTGTAAATTACTCCCTCAATGTCTTCAATGTCTTCACGAATGGAGAGGTCTCCAGGTGTGATTGATAATAATTCGTCATGCGATGACAACATTACAGCAACACTTTGGGCAAAAATAGTACCCAAGATGAGTACGGCCATCAATCCAACCGAAAGCGGCTTTGGCATGGATTTGAAGAATGGGCTTTTTTCCTCTTTCAACACAGTAAGTTGAGTTGTAGGCGACCACCACAAGACCACAAGTACGGCCAAGGGGACATGGAATGCGTGCAGAGCCATTGAATACAGCGTGTAGGATAGCAGTGAAAGAATTGGAATATGTTGTAGCCCTTCAACGAGATGGACTGTGCTAAGCAGCCATAGGCAGGCAAACCAGGTCATGCCGATTCTCCCTTCAAGTGTGTTGCGCAGGGACCAACCAGCAAACACTGCAATAATCAAAAGAAAACCGTTGTAAACTAACATGGGTTTTCCGCCCTGCCATCCATATTCTGAAAAAACCGCTTCATCAAATAGCCGAGGTGCGATGACGACTAGTGCTATTGTGAAACCGATGGTGATGAAGGCAGAAGCAAGTATCGCAAACTTTCGCATTAACTCTTGATGTGCCTCATCATCAAGTTGAATTCCATGAAGGACATGGCAAAGCATCAGTGTTGCTAGATAAATGGCTCCAGTGGGGTGTATTAAGGCAACACATACCAGGGCTAATACAAGGCCAAGTGTGTGGTGGCGTTGCCGTTGCTGTGTTGGACGGAATAAGACAAGAACACCAACAACCAATCCAAGTTGGCTCGCAACACTTGGATATCCAGAATCAAAGGTTTTTGCAAATAATCCGAGCCCAAGGCCAATGCCAAACATTCCGTAAGAACCTGCTCCGTGACGGTCAAAAGCCCCCATCAATCCGAGTAATAGGACAAATAGACTGTAATGGCCAAGTTGGAATACGGCGGTAGCTGCATCCACGGAGGTCATCTCAACAATGTAGGCTGCAAGCGAGGGGAATGCTGGAGGATAAGTCCAGAATCCTTGGTTTGTGCCAGAGAGATTGAGGTTTCCCTCCAGTGCAACCTGTTGGGCGAGAACAGTAAAACCAATCCAGTCAACCCCAAACGGAATGCGCTGAAGTAATGGAGGAAGTAGGGCGGTGCAAGCCATTGCTACAGATATGATGAACAGAGGTAATCGGCGGGATTCTCTAAACATGAGTTGCATTTCAGCCTCTTTGCTGAGAACAGGGTCATCTTCTTTGCTTATTTCTCCATGCATAGCGGCCTCAAGCATTTGCCAACGAGTCCGCTGTGCCAATACTTCATGGCGCGTATTCATCATTTTCCATGCAATTGCATTTGTTATGAGCAAGGACATAATCATCGTGAGCGGCGACCACAAATTGAGCAGTAGAAGTATGCCTGATAACCCGTAAATAACCAACAGCCCTAAGGCAGGAGAAAGCAGAATTTTTCGCAGCCGGTCACTGCTTCCATCAAGTACCGAGGAGAGCGCCCAACCCGGAAGAAGGGATGGCGCAAGGACCACAGCAATACTTCCAAGCATGAACCCCGAACATCAACTCCGGTTTTGATGGTTCGCCGAAGGCTCAAGTAGAATCGCCATTTGTCGTGCTTTATGGACAACGCCGA
>DASCRS010000031.1:0-4146 GCA_034402455.1 Candidatus Poseidonia sp.
TGTCTTCAACATCTTCTTCAACAGGGGGCGGGTTAAAGGCCATTGAAATGTCATAATCGTCGTTTTCAATCATGAACCAATCCAAATCACGCGGTAAATCAGCAGTCATGAACTCGTGGTCTTCTTGATTTACCAAAAAGTCATCTTCGATGCGAATGCCGAACCACCCATCCAGATAAATTCCTGGCTCAATGGTGATAGCATCGTAAGGAGCAAGAGGCTGTTGATTGTATGAGAGCCCAAACAAAGGGTCGTCCGTGCCTCCAGAAAGCAAAGGGGGCTCATGGACACAAACACCGAAGCCATGACCAAGCGAGTGGATGAAATATTCTCCAAACCCCTGTTCTTCAATGTGGGCGCGAGCGATATCATCCAAAGCCCATGCTGGCGTCCCTGCTTCAATGAGTGGGAAGGTTAGATTTTGAGCATCGTAAACAGCCATGTAGGCTTTGATAATGGTTTCATTTGTTGTTCCGCCAATAACATAGGTTCTCGTAACATCACTGACCCAATCGTTAACCCTCGCCCCGAGGTCTACAACGACCACATCTCCAATCTGAACTTGCTTTGGGCCAGCCCCAGCATTTTCTGGATCTCCATGAGGGATGGCGCCGTTGGCACCAGAAGCGACAATAGTGGAAAAGGACGGCCAATCTGGATTGGAGCCGTTTTCAATCATGGCTCGGTCGATTTCATCTGCAATTGTACGTTCAGTAAGGTTCGCTCCCATCAAAACTTGCCAGAGCATCTCCCGAGCTACATGTTGCCCAACCCCCGCCAACCTTACCGATTCACGGATGGATTCATCTTTGTTTGGAGATATCCCCGTGGGAGAGGGAAAACCACCGTTGAGCAACCTTTCAACTTCCGTTTCACATGCTGCAGCGGGCGGCAGGGACGCAATCAAAAGGGAGAGAAGTACCCCTATGATGAGACCCTTGCGCATAGTTAAGCGAAAACACCCCCCCTCTTTGAAGCATCGGCATGTTCATGGTCGTCCCTCGTTCGCCAAGAAGGGAAGGTGATGGCGATGTCCGAAAAACCTCTTGTGATCGATGTCGTTGATAATGGAGGCCAATGGACTCATCGCGAATGGCGCATGCTACGTTATCTCAAAGTAGATACAAAGATTATTGAAAACACCACTCCAGTTAGTGAAATGCGCGCACTTGACGGCTTGATTCTTTCAGGCGGAGCCGCCCGTGTTGGATTGACTGGAGAGTTGGGAAATTGTGGCGCATTCTTAGATTTAGAAATCCCCATTCTCGGCATTTGTGCTGGCCACCAATTTATGGCGCGTCATTATGGAGGGGATGCGCGCGAATCTCCAAAACCAGAATTCGGAGCCATGGAAATTGAACTTCAAAATGGCGGGGGGCAAATTTTTGCTGGTACTAACCAAACCCAAACAGTATGGGAATCTCATAATGATGAGGTTCACATAGTTCCAGACGATTTTTTTGTAACGGCAAGCAGCCCATCGTGCAAGGTTCAAGGCATGGAAAACAAAACCACCGACCGCTTCGGCCTTCAATTTCATCCAGAGGTCAATGATTCTGAATTCGGAAAAGAAATGTTTGAGAATTTCGTCAGAGTTTGTCTTTCAGCCCGCAATAACAAATCCTAAAGGCAGAAAAATATCGGCAAAATAGCAAAAAGCACTTCCCAATAGAGTTAATATGGACAAAAACCCCGGAAGGGGTAATGTCTGTCGAACGACGAACCCTATCTGGCCTACTTGTGACCCTCTTATTGGTGACTGCACTCGCTCCGCTTACAGCGGTTCAAGCACAACCCACCAGCTCGTCTGAATTTTACTACGGCGTAGAATACGACTGGTCTAGTATTGATAATGACTTTTCAAACTTGAGCGGCCTCAATATCAACGAAGTCCTCATGGAGATCATGGCTGATGCTGACGATGCTGGCTTTAACTTGGATATTGGACAACTGACAACCGGCTCATCCAATGTATATGTTCATCAAACCGAAGACATCACTATGCAAACTATTCAAGATGGAAACGGGGATGACGTTTCTGTTTGGAGCCGAACTAGCGATGTCACTCTACGACACGGCATCCTCTTTGACGGCGTCCTACTTACTGACTGGTCTGAGACCACATTTGGTAACGACCCCACTTCCTTTGACATTGATGTTGTCAGCAAATTTGAGAATGTCCTCACCGTTGACATTCTTTACACCGAGTATCTTACTTCCGACTATAACTTGGTTGGCGCAGACATGGATCTTGACATGACCGTCGGGGCAGATATGTCCCTTGATGTTGATATCGCACTAGAAGGCGGCGGCGAAGACCTTGCCGTTGACTTTGCTACTGGAATCAATTTTGGTTACAGTATGGAATCGACCGACGCACAATGGCGCCTTGGTAGCCAAAGCCCGATTTATGTAGAGGCTGCAGCAAATGACGAAACCGAGTGGCGTTGCGTGGATGATCCCTCGGATGTTGGAGTTTTCGACGAATATTATAACACCGAGGTTGGAGATTTGTGCGGAATGATTGAAGGAACCTATACTGGTGAGGCTGATTATGAAATCTACTTCACTGGCCTACCCACTGAAGAGTTTGGGCTTGACGCGGGAGAATTTGATTTGGAAATATCCGATGAATTTGCAGAATCTGGCGATTACGAAGGCGAAATAGAGGACCCAGGTGTGCGATTTAGTATGGAAAATGATATGGAAGGAAACCAATTTGCTGTTGACCTTGGTGACGGCGATACAGTTAACGCCGTTGCTTGTGTTGATTGCCCACCAGGCAATCCCGTGATGTTTACCATGATGGGCAATGTTCTAGCACATGCTACACTTGCCTTCGGCGAAGAAATTGCCGACGACCTCGAAGCAAGTTTTGAGGACTCATTTGCAGACTCTATCTTTGGCATATGGGCCTCCAGTTTAGCAGACTCAAGCGATAGTCAGGAGTGGGACCCATACGAGAACCAGTGGCAATGTGACGACGGCCAGTGGATTTACGAGTGGTATGTAAACAACGGATATGACGATTGCTACGATGGTTCAGATGAGATGATCATGTACGCTTCCTACCAGACTGGCACAAACTGGGACACTGGTGAACTCTATCACTATCTTGATGGCGGCGTTTGGACCAATGAACTCTCATACACTGACAGAATGTTCACATGTGACGACTCAACTGAAATCCATTGGATTGCCGTCAATGACGGAACAAACGACTGCAGCGGTGGCGAAGACGAGCAGAACCTAAACTCCGATCGTGTGTTTACCTGCGATGACGGAACAGAAATCGCATGGGACTGGGTCAATGACGGCAACCCTAATTGTGATGACGGTTCGGATGAACGAACCTCGAACGAAATTTATCATGTTGAGGCAACCTTGCTTGATGGACCCATGTCAACTGCTAATGTCTTGTACCACAACGACACACTCACAATTTGCAGTGGAGGCAATTCATGGAATGGCGCATGCGACATCCAAGCGTCAGAGTATGATGAACGAGACTACTTCGGCTATGCTGATGTAACAGACCCCGGCCTCAATTATGGTGGTAATGAATTGTGCACCACCGGAAACATCCTGCTCAACGGCAACTCGGTCTATCAACAACCCATGATTTGCAAGGATTTTTGGCAAGGGCCCCAGTTGAGTCATACGAACTCCAACAGCGATGGCATGGAGATATATTTTGATGCTAATATACATCATTATGACGATGAATACTCCGATGTTGAACTTGTAGTAGAATTGTTTGCTGTTGCCGATGCAGAGGAATTTGACGGCCAAGGCCAAGAACAAGCCATACAAACTCAAACATTCCAACTTGAGCAAGGAGATTCTTATACTTCCATTGAGGGTACATTTGATGTTTCCACAGAAGGCGATTACTGTGTCACCATGGGCCTTGTTGCCCCCGGTGAAACAGAGGCCTATGTCGAAAAATATGATTGCGAAGAAGTCTCCACAGAGGGTGTGCCAAGCGAACGCCTCGAGACAATTGCCGAGGCGATTGCAGACTCAGGAATTCAAAGCGTTATGGAATCCTTTGGAGAAAACCTCCAAACAACCTTTGAAGACGTTCAGGAAAACGAAGTCCCCGAATTCCCTTACAGTGATGGCATGTGGGCTCCATTGTGGAGT
>DASCRS010000032.1:0-4914 GCA_034402455.1 Candidatus Poseidonia sp.
GTGTCGGGAGGGAAACCTGGATTTGGTGAAGAACGAATCTGCATATAAGCGCAGTCAGCGTAGCGAATCGTGTTCTGTGCGCCTCCTGCATATGCTTCGAGGCTGTGCCAGGAATCAAATGTTGCCGTCTTGCTCTTGAGCGTAGGGTCAACATAGAGTTCAGGAGACCTCATGTACAATTCATATGGGAGTTCCCCGTTATCATCGGTGTAGTTGTCATCTCCGAGATTTGTCCCCCAGCAATCATTACCAGATGCGCATGTTGAAGGAACATTTGTTGATGTTGGAGAGCCATGAACCCAACCCTGCCCAGATGTGGGGGGTGCGGAATAATCAAAGAATCCGGCAGAAGTTCCTTCAAAATCGGTCAAGAACCCCTCGGCCTTCAATGAAAGGGGAGTTGCATCGCCCGAACTGTCTTCGTATCGGAACATGGTTTCGTCCGAAAATTCCGTGAGTTGATTATTGTACAACGGATTCCAAACTTTATTGCTGGTTTCAAGGTCAATCCTTGAATGTGCAGCATGTTCAACCATTTCGGTTGAGATTGTCATCGTTGCACCAGTTACCGTTTCACCGACAGGGAGGTCTATTGCTCCATCATTGAGATTGACCATGGTTGAACCGTCTCGGATTTCAACATCTACTTCTGAATTTCCATTAGCAAAAGTAGAGACGCTTGCCCCCGCGAAGGGAGCAAGTAACATCAAGAAAACAAGGAACAATGGTGTGCTTTTACGGCGTATTTCATTCGGCATGGTGTCACCTATACACCTTCGGATGATTCATCCCCCTAAAACTTCGTCGCTCTCTTGTGATTGATGCTTAAGAAAGAACGATTTTTCTCTCGCCTGTTGAAGATGAGTTATGAGGGAGAACCGAGTGGGCGATTTATGGACCCATATTCTACCGAACCGGTCACCCTCATCGAGGAGGTTTTTCCACAGGACACCAATGCATACAACACATTGTTTGGTGGTCGGCTTCTCTCCCTCATGGACAAGGCTGGTGGAATTGCATGTGCAAAATTCGCTCATCGAGAGTTTGTCACCATTTCAATTGACACGCTGACATTTATTGCACCTGCTCGCCAAGGCGATCTTCTAGAAGTCACTGGAGAAGTAGTGTTCACTAGTAGCCATACTGCATGCACAAAAGTAACCGCGTATACCATGAGTAAAGCAACTTGGGAAAAGAACATCATTTGCGAAGGATACTTTTTCTTCGTCGCCATTGATTCGATGATGCGCCCAATCCCAATTCCTCAATACGTTGCAAAAACCGATGAAGAAAAGGTTGAATGGCAAAAGGCAAAAACAATCCGAGAAAACATGCTGACACAAAAGGACAAACGCTCGGCTTGATTAGACCCCCATCTTCATGAACAGGACTTTGGTGGGCGATGTATGGTCGTACTCAACATTGCCATGATCGGTTCGGATGAACTCGCAAAAAGCATCGCTAAGGCAGCCGACCAACGAGATGTGCACACCTATGTTCACAAAGAAATGGATGATGAAGGCGCTCGTATCCTATCTCTCATTCGTCCTGCGAAGTATCCTGAAAGATTGCCCCCCTTCCTCAACGCCCTGTCTACTGCTCAAATCGGCATTCTTGAAGTGACTGAGGTCAATGCGACATTCGGTGAAGCGCTGGTCGCCTTTGCTAGTGCGGGCATTACCCTCGGAATTGCTGTCCTTAACCCAACTGATGGCGCATGGATTGACCAAGAACAAGTTACAATGATGTTCAAACAAGCGGGATTGGCTCAATGGACCTTTGAAAAGAACGATGGCCCACACCTTCGTGAATGCCTCTACGCCCTCATGGACCAAAAGAAGCCCGATTTGCTCGCTAACGCAGAAGCACCCCTTGTCCTCCCAGTTGACCAATATTTCAATGTCAAAGGAATCGGCTTGGTGGCTATTGGATATGTTCAATCTGGAACGGTAAATGTACATGATGAACTCGTGCTTCTTCCCGCCAACGGTGGAGGTAGCGCAAAATCATTGCAAGTCATGGATGATGATGTCCCCAGCGCTTCGGCTGGCGATCGGGTTGGTCTTGCCCTAAGAAATGCGAAAGAAGAACACCTCACTGGAAGCACCATCATCGTACATCCTGCTGTAGAGGATAAGCGGACAAATACTTCGGTTCCGCTGGCCGTTGAACAACACACAAGCTCTGAGGTCAACCTTTCAGTCTCTCCTTTCCAAAAGCGGGCTCTTGCTGTTGGCGATGTAATTCATGCGAGTGTTGACTTGCAATTCGTTGTTGGGCGCATCATTTCAGTAGAACAGTCAACCCTCCAAGTTACCTGGGAAAGTCCATTGTTTATTCGAAAAACAAATCCTCCACAGGT
The DNA here is from genome assembly GCA_034402455.1 of Candidatus Poseidonia sp. Classification (GTDB taxonomy): domain Archaea; phylum Thermoplasmatota; class Poseidoniia; order Poseidoniales; family Poseidoniaceae; genus Poseidonia. The sequence continues at coordinate 2,363 of DASCRS010000032.1, forward strand.
ACTGATTGCGCAATTGGATTCAAAACCAAGGATTATGGGTTCTGCAACCCTCCAAAATCGCTCAGAATAACAGCCTCGGCGATGGATTTTCAGTGAAAGATTCGCCACGGATTTCATCACACCCTGCGGTGGTTTGATAACCGCGCCCCGCTGCTCCTTGAAATGGGATGCACGAAATTGGACAGGATTCTGTACCAACGAGTGAAAGTGAGACAGAGATGTTCACTTCGCTGTGGTTGGCAGAACCATCAGAACGGGTCAATATCAGCTTGGATGAGCGGATGCTGACCATTAAAGGAAGGCGTAGTTCTGCGATTGACGTCCGTGTTGGAGCGATTGACAGTGTCCAACATCACTCATCCAATCTTGTTCCAAATTGGCTACTGATGATGGGTTTTGTCTTCATATGGATAGGGTGGAGATTAATGGTGCCTCCACTTTATCGGTGGTCGTTTATATTGCTTGGCGCAGGAGCCATATTTGCTCGATTTTTCACAAAACAGCCAACTGTAACCATTCAAACTGCTGCCAACGACACTCATGTGCTGTATGGAAACGAGCATGTGCTAACACACCTCACCTTTATGGTCAACAAAGTGCTCAAAGGCCGGTCGTTAGCCCACGCCCGAATAGCATGGAATGCTGTTGACAGAACTGGGCAAAACAATCAGGATTCTATTCTTCCAGCACCCGATTTACCAGTTGTCATAAAAACCCCATCTTCAATCAACATGTTTCTCGCTTCCCTTGGTGAAGAGATAGAAGAAGACGAATTACTTCCCGAAGATGATGGGGAACCTGAGTGGATGCCAACCCATGAACCTCAACCAGCAGAGCCAAGCATTTTGCCAAGTTTCCTTACTACCTACCATTCTGAACAAGCAATGGCTCAGGCTCTTAGCTATCCCGCTGACCACCGCCCTGCACCCGTCCATCTACCTGTTTTAGAACCTCAACCCCGGCAGCACCCTCCTCTGCATCAAAACGCTGGCTTTGGTCACTCAGTTGTGCCCGCTCCACAGCAATTTTTGCCATCATTTGTCGGAGCGACCGAAGTACACATCCCTCAGCGCGAAGAAGAAATCATTGAAGAATTTGAGGAAGAGGGAATTATATTGGATGGTGAACTCATTGAGAATATTGAATCTGAGCCCATGGAAGTGCTTCCTGAAATACCATCTCAACAACGTCAAAACATAGTATTGGAGCGTAATCAACCTGCCCTTCAACCCCGAAAGGCACGAGACCCTGAATCTGTATCCTTACGGCCGCGGCAACGACAACGTCCTCTCCGAAGGTCAACTGAAACCCCGTCAGGTTTCTTCGCCCAAATCCGAAAGATTTCGAAGGAAATTCTGTCCTTGACCAGAGGCCCATCTAGGCCATCCCCCTACGGAACAAGCAATACATCATCCGCTATGCGGGAAAACGCCCAAATCGCACAAGAACAGCAAACTGGAGAAGTTCTCAGCAGCCTATCTACAGAAAACGGTGGCGCATTTGAGCCTGCGGAAATGGAACGGATTAAGGAGCGTGTTGAGACTATGCTTGCAACCGTTGGAGAAATAGACTCTGAACAACAACCTGCTGATTTGGATGAAATCTCATTTGAAGACCTCATGCCTTCCTTACATGAACAGCAGACGAAAGTTCGTAGATTGGACGACTGATTATCACGATAAGGTGACCATTGCCAAATAATCTGCTAAGCGTTGTTCAAAACGTTCTGTCGTCAACTCACGCAGCGAAACTGTACCGAAACTCGCTAGAGTAAAACTTGCCGTAACGGTTGCTATCGCAAGACCATGCTTGAGTTCTTCAAGCGTAATGGGGCCGTCACAAAGTGAGAGATAAGCGGCAAGAGAACCTGCAAAACTATCACCACATCCTGTTGGATCTGTGAGGTCTTTAGATGGATAGGCGGGCAGAGCAATCCATTGACCCTGATGGAGGGCAATTACACCATGCTCCCCTCTCTTAACTACCAAAGTGGCCGTTGAGGTTTGGCTCGCTATTGTATTCATTGCACGTACGATATTGTCATCACCTGCCAACATGCGCACTTCCCCATCGTTGATGATGACCAAATCAGACCGTTGCATCACATTCAACAACTCTGGTTGAGCGATTTCAATCCACAGATTCATGGAATCTAACATCGTAATCCTACGGGGATTTGTTTGGTCCATAACCGAGGCTTGTATTGCTGGGTGGAGATTTGCGCAAAAGACAATTTGGGGCGTAGAAAGTTCCTTCGCTATATCTGGTTTGAAATGTTCAAAGACATTTAGATGGGTTGCCTTGGTTACTGCCTCGGCCATTGAACCGTGGTAACTTCCTTCCCATCTGAAGGTCTTGCCCTCCGATTCTTGAATACCAGAAAGGTCCAAACCAGCGTCAGCCAATATGGCTCGGTCACGCTCTCCAAAATCACCGCCAACAACTCCGACGAGAGATGCCTTGGGGCGATTCAATCTACCTAGGTGGAACTGACAAGCAAGTCCTGCATAGGTTGCGGAACCTCCTAACGCTTCTCGTATCGAGCCCTCTGG
>DASCRS010000033.1:0-5174 GCA_034402455.1 Candidatus Poseidonia sp.
GCGCAAGGATGGCGGATTCAAATTGTGCATCAGCCATTGATTTCTGATGGTCATCATCGCTTTCATTTAGGTCCAAAGCTCGCTGAAGAAGGGAAATTCCGTAGTTGTTGAAAACATATGGATCCGTTGGCATCTTTGCAGCGATTTTTTGGAAGGAGCGTGCTGCTTGAATCCATGAACGTTGTTGCAGAGAATCAAAACCTACTTGCATAAATTCGCTAAGTTCTGGATGGTTTTTGATGTCAACACTCATGGCTTTAATGGGATGAAGAATAAGACTAATTGTAGCCCCCACATTTGCCACAGGAGTTGCTTCAAGAGGAGAATAGAACACTGCGGCTGGTGAATCACTCTCATGGTCATAGACCATAACATCATCATCTAGCGAATCGTATGTCACCTCGACAATCTGTTCATTTTGGTCATAAATTTCCTCATAGTTTGGAATTTGAGCATCAATTTTCCAATAATCGGGAACATCTGGACTTGATGCGTCATTTTCAACGGTAGTAATCAAACGGGCTGAATCCAAACGGACTGGCTGAGGCGCAACCTGTTCTTGTTGCTCTTGAATGACTACAACTGGTTGTTGAATTTGAGCAACTACTGTATTTTCTTCCGACGGCAAGGGGAGTTCAACCATAGGTTCAGGAATTGATACTGGTTCAGAGAACACTACTTCGGACGTAGGCGCAGGAGCTGGAGGCTCAGATTGTGGCTCTAGAGTTGAGATAGAGGTTGGGGGGAATGCTGTAATTTCAATAGGAACGCCACTTCCTGACTCAAAAGGAATACCCTCTGCAAAACTTCCTATTCCAAAGGGAAGACGAGAACTTACAACATTTGATTCACCCTGAAATCCAAACGGAAGACTTTCTCCGATACCGCTGGTAGAAGATGGCGATTCCTCAGGCTCCTTTGGAGGCTCAATACCCTCGAGTTCATACCATGATTCTGCGGCTTCATCAAGCCCAGGAACTTCAGTGGGAAGCCCCTCCTCTGCAAGCAATGTTTGTGACAAATCCTTTCGGAGTTGACTGCCACATGCAGGGCAAGATGACCCTCCGAGAGAGAGCAAGCCACATACTTTGCACTCAAACATTCATCCTGCCTCATATGTGCGTAATCGCCGCACTCCTTGAAAGCAACGCTTGATTGTCCTTACTTATTCTTCTTGTCGGAGTCGCCCAACGATTGTTTGTGGAAGTGATTTCACATCATCAACCATATTTACCAAAATTTCCAAGTCATCATCTACAAGGGCATCAGCAAGTCCCTTTCCTTTTGTACGACCCCGCATTGTTTGCAACAAAATACTAGCGATGGTGACAAATATAAGTGCTAATTTGACGATATTTGCTCCTCCATCTCTCCCAACAACATAAACGAGAAGCATGTATAACGAAACGATTAGAGTGCTTATTATCATCACTGGAAAACCTGCCTTGAAGAATTCATTGAACGAAATGGGATAACCTGCTTCCTCCGCCATCCCAGCAGTAACCACGTTGGCGGATGCCCCGATAAGGGTCCCGTTTCCACCTAAGCACGCTCCAAAGGCAAGCGCCCAAATCAGTGGGCTAAGTAGGTAAGATCCGAGGTTGTCTGATATTTGTAAAACAATTGGGATCATCGTGGCCGTGTAAGGGATGTTATCGATGAAGGCTGATGCGATTGCGGAAACCCACAATACGATCAAAATGGCAGCGGCTAGGCGCACAGTTTGGCCTTCAACAGTGTTATCTCCGAAGTATGAAATGGCCTTCTCAACATACTCTCCTATGAAGGAAATCACGCCCATGAATTGTAAGGAGTGAACGAGCACAAACAATCCTGCAAAAAACAGCAATGTTGTCCATTCTACCTTTTCCAATGGCTCCTCCAATTCGTGACGGTCGGTAGCAAGAAGCATCAGCACTGCACCAACAAGAGCAATCCAAGAAACGGCGATATGAGTGATGGGATGAAGGAAGAAATTCAAAATAACGATGACAAGAATGGTCCCACTTACTTTGAGCATTGCAGGGTCTTTTATTCCGTACTTTGCTTCGAGTTCAGCGACATCACGAACACGACTACCAGAAAACTCTTCGCGGTAAAACCACTTGATGAACATGAAAGCAGGTACGACTGTCATCAAAATCCCTGGGGCCATTTCAATAATGAAATCATTGAATGTAACACCTTGAGCAATCATATCTTGGCTGTAACTTCCTCCGTCAGCAGTTTTGGCATTCTCAATGGCAGTACTTGATAGCCCAGAACCGATCATAATATTCGGAGGGTCACCAATCATCGTTGCTGCTCCACCAATATTTGAAAACAAAACTTCTGAAATAAGAATCGGTATTGGTTTCAAGTCCAATACTTTTGCCAACTGTATCGTTACTGGGGTTAGAAGTAACATTGTTGTAACATTATCTAGGAACGCAGAAAGGACGGCCGTCACCGAACAAAGAATGACAACAAGTGACCAAATTGACCCGCCGCTTTTCTTGTATGCAAGGACTGCAAAATATTCGAATACACCAGTGTGTGAAAGGATTCCAACCATCACCATCATACCGAGAAGAAGACCAATCGTTTCCCAATCTATCATGGTCGTAACTTGAGCAAGTGAAAGTGTGTCTTCAACAGTATAATAATTCAAGGCAAGCATGGCTGCAAGACCGCCAAGTGCAGCCGCTAAGGTGCGGTGAACAACCTCGGTAATGATGAGCGCGTAAACACCGATAAGAATTGCAAGTCCAACCCAAACTGCCTGAGTTTCTAGGGATTCCTTGATGTGGAGTTCAAGACCAACCCCTCCACCACTCGCACTTGACGACCCAAACCAAATCATGGTTCCAGTGAAGACCAACAGCCCAAAGGAGATGCTGCGGCTCTTGTTGCTGAAAAGATTTGAGTTCATGTGCAACGCCCAGTTATCTCAACCGAAAGGCAATCACCCTTTGACCGTTTGCATACAGTCCAATTAAGAGCGCCACAAAACTCCTATGTTTCCCCGTTGCAAGACGAGTTGAGAATTTGTTTCAGTAGCAATGTAATTCCACACCTCTGAGCGCTGTTCTCTCTCAAAAAGTCCTTTGTTGACTTTGATTTTTACGAGCTCTCGAGATTTGAGTTGGTTGGAGATCTCTTCGAGAACTGTTTCTGTGATTCCTGATTTCCCGATGCGAACACTCGGTCGGAAATCTCTGGATTTCGCCTGTTTCAAAATACGGTCAGGAATTGAAGACATTATGATTGACCTCGTGACCCACGGTGGAATTTAGGGCCGCCACCGTAACGGCGAATACTTCCACATTTAAGACAAGTCGTGGTTCTTTGGCCTGCTCTTATTCTTACTCTAACACGCCCAGAAATTGAATGAGAAGTCCAACATTTTCTACAAACCAAATGTCGTGATTCAGGGGGGAGAGATAAACGGTGACGGCGGGATATTTTCATCAAATGAACTGCTGCTGAATCTACAACCTCTAATTCATGGCCTTGTGGTTTTGCTAATATCCCAATCAGATGCTGTTGGGCAGCCTGTGCGGCTGCTCCACGCTTCCTTCGTGAGTCCCTACGGCGTTTATTGGCCATGATAACACCTCAGTTGAGAAGCTTGAGCAAATCCTCGGTTATTTCTGCGATGTCTCGATCACCATCTACTGGGTGGAATAAACCACGCATCTCGTACCAATCTGCAAGAGGTGACGTCTGCTCGTGGTATGCACCTAGACGCGTGAGAACCGTATCTTCATTGTCATCAAGGCGACGTTTCTCAATGTACGAGCCACAATTACAACCATTTGATGGAACTGGATTGAATTTATCGTGATATACAGTACCACAATTGCCGCAAGTTGCTCTCCCGCAAATACGTTCAACGATGCGTTCATCAGGAACTTCAATGGCCAATACATGGGTTATTTCAGTTAGATTGCTCAGCGCCTCAGCCTGTGGAATTGTTCTTGGAAATCCATCAAACATGACTCCGTTAATCGCATCATCTTGCTTGATTCGTTCTTTGATTAGACCCAAAATAACATCATCAGGAACAAGGGCCCCTCTGTCCATGAACGACTTTGCTTCTAGACCAATGGAATTTCCAGCCTTGATTGCAGCCCTAAGCATATCTCCTGTTGAAACCTGTGGCAGCCCCGTGTGTTCCATGATTCGTTGCGCTTGGGTGCCTTTGCCTGCACCCGGTGGTCCAAAAAGAACAATGCTGCCCATGACGGTGCTACAACATCTTACCTTTCAAGATTGACACAGATTCATCCCTGACGTTGAAGCCACTGGTGGCCGTAATGAGTCCACTGTTCCATGGTCCAACCTGGTGGAAGGCCGCCTGGAGGTAGTGGTGGACCTTGTACGGCTGGAGCGGAAGGAGGTGCTACGGGTTGAGCGGGTTGAACTGCCTGAATCGGTTTAGCGGGCACAGGTATGGCGGGGAGTGCCTTTCCTACGGGAGGAAGACCTTTGGGCGGCCTTCCAGCAGGCAATCCAGCAGGCATTCCAGGAGGAAGACCTGCAGGCACTGCAGCGGGGGCAGAAGGTAAGTCCATCGATTGCATGAGGGCTTTCGCGATTTCTTCTTCACTGACTTCACCACTTGTTAAATCGTGTACGGCACTACTGATGTCTAAGACCTCGTCTCTGCGAGCCCCCATTGTGTCGGGATTAGAGTGCGAATCTGGGGCAACAAGTTCCAACCCGTCGTCTTGTAATTCACCTGATTTCTTCACACGGCGGGCGACAACAATCACGCAAATCGCAATTACTCCTAGCACCGATGCAGCGACTCCAGGGGAAAGTCCGCTGAACAAACCTTGGTTACCCACAGCTGTTTGAACACCAGCATCAATTGCAAAGGATGTGATTTGTTCATCATTAAAAGTAATGTTGATGGTGAGGGCGCCAATAGACCTGGAAACATCTTCCTTTGGCTCAATTGTAACTGTTAGAATGACAGTTGAACCAACGGCTAGTTCTGTAATCGTTTCAGGTTCAACCAATACCTTCCAATCATCACGAAGCATTCCCTCTTTGTCAAGCATTTCTACTTGTACCGAACCGGTAAAGGGGATATTACCGTCGTTGCGAAGAATAAAGTTTTGAGAGGATGAACCGCCTCTTGAAACTTCTTCTAATGGACGGATATCAGCATCTTCAACAGTAAGGTT
>DASCRS010000034.1:0-6337 GCA_034402455.1 Candidatus Poseidonia sp.
GGCGCTTTTGCTTAATTGAAGTCTTCCTTGCGCAAGGGGTTGAAGAACTCAACACTAGACGGTTATGCATGGGCCGAATTACAGTACACCTCCACGGGAAAACTAAAGACAAAGCCATGGCGACGATGTTTGAAACCTATGCCCAAAGACTTGAACAGCGCTCCATAAAGTATGTCATACACCCCAATAAACTCGTCATATCCGCCTATATTGACAAGCTGTTCCAGTTGAACGGAGAGCTCATGCTTATGGATGAAGGAGGCATTCTGGAGTCTTCAATCGCGTTTTCAAAACGAGTTGAAAATTGGAGGCTTTCATCAGAAGATATTCATCTCGCAATAGGTCCAGCGGAGGGCTGGCCAAACGATGACCGAATCGCCACATTGCAACGTATTTCATTATCTCCAATGACGTTCCCTCACGAACTGGCTTCAGTCATGCTTGTAGAGCAACTTTACCGTGCAACTGAAATTTCTCGCGGTTCGGGCTATCACAAAGCATGATAGCCAACCGTTGATTCAAGTTGTTTGAGGAGACACGATGATTATCGATGCTGCGGTTGGAAAAACCCTCGTTTTCATATCTATGGCGGTTATTTCCATTTCGCTTTTGGTAGGAAGTCGTCATCAACCATTCTCTGAAATCTCACGTCGTTTTGGTTGGTTGCTGGGATCTATCACCGCTCTTTCTATCCTTGGAGAATCCGCCCCACGCCCTATGGAATTGAATGTTTTACTGGGACTTGTTCTCGTTATGGGCTCATACGGCGTGCTTGTTGGAGTTCATCACATGGTTCGAACACGACGAGATGTGTTTATCGCTCCGATGTCGGGCTTTTTGTTTTGTATCGGGGCAGGAGGCCTAATGGTCCTAACTTGGCCAGATTTGAACCATCTAGAACAATGGGCTGGTTTTTTGGCCCTCGTTGTGCTTGGGGGAGGGCAAACCTGGATGGTATTTCGTGGCCTTCTCATCGGGCGTCTCCCTCTTGCTTGGAGTCAGGCGGGAATGGTTGCTCTTCAGCGCGGGCAATTGGAAGGGCCACAAGGAGCAATTGCATGTTTTGAGAAAGGTTGGGACGCTGATGAGGAGCATCTGAATCCCATGGCTTATATCGCGCTGGCATCAATTCATCGATTCAATGGTGATGTGGGACAGGCCGAAACATGGCAGGAATCATTTGAGGATGCAGGCGGCCAACCCTCTGTTGCTCCAGCATGGATTTTAGCATTGAACGAGGCGCTTAGGGCGATGGGTGGTTCCGAAGAAATGTTCCCAAGCCGTTTTTATGACTCGGAATAGGATATTTGTTTCCAGTTTCCCTACATAAGAGGGTCAAAGAAGCCGAGGACTTATATTCTTCAAGGTCGATTTAACAATATGGAAGAGCGTAAAGAGCCAGTAAATGATTGGCCTGTGGGAAACATACTCTGGTTTGCAGTGTTGATTTGGTTTTCATCCAGTCTTCTTTCACAAACAGCATACCTTGCAATTTACGGGCTACCTTATGATGCAACGGCCCTACTCAAGACTCTCGGGCCAGTGTATTATTTTGTAATAATCTTGGAACTTGCTATGTGGGGGGGACTCTTTGCCATGGGCGGTTACCGGTTTTACAGGTCGCGCCAACCCGCTTCATCTTCTCCAAGGGTTACCGCAGTGGGTCAATAAGTACGGAGCCTTGATTCTGGCTCAAAAACGCCTTTCTTGCATTGGAACCCTCCGATGAATCTAAAGGGCGTCAAGTAAAGGAACACCCGTGAGTATACACCAAGACGAACCGATGTTTACAGGACTTCCAATGGAATTGGATGCGCTGGAACCAGAAGAGGAATTACCCTATCCACTTCCAACTGGAGCAAAAATCCTAACCATTGATGAGGCACGAGCATCACTCAAGGAAGCCAGCAATGTTCTCATGGTATTGCAAGCAATGAGCGACGAGGCTCACGACCTTACAGACGAGTTGGAGGTTCTACTCGACCAACTCCCTATGCACCACCCACATGTTATGGAAGTAGCAGAACAATTAGGTGGTTTGGTTGGACAATGGCAGGACAATGTTTCACGGCTGGAGAAACTTGGTGCACGAATTGTGTGTATGACTCCTGGTCGTTTGGAGTGGTATGGCGTAGTAGACCGGCGCATGGCACTGTTTTCTTGGGCAATGGGCGAGGTCGATATTGAATGGTATTATCGTATGGAAGAGGGATTCCCTTCCCGTAAACCCCTCATAGAAGCGTGACGTCCCCTTGCTTGAGGCAGACCCATGGTTCGCATTACACGAGTGTATACTGGAAGGGGTGATGATGGAGAAACATCACTTGTTGATGGCTCACGCCGAATGAAGTCCGACCCACGATTTGAAACGGTTGGTATGTGCGACGAACTCAACAGCATGCTCGGTTATGTGCTCATGGAGGTGAAGAGAATGCCAAGCCATGATGATGGCGGCGACCGAACCAATGTCCAACGGGTTGAAATCGTTGTTTTAGAAGCCCTTGGGCGCATTCAGCATGAGTTGTTTGATTTGGGCGCAGAACTAGCATGCCCACCCCACAGTGTGCCAGAAAATATGACTCTTATCGGCAAAGAACAATCTGATTTACTGGTTGAAGAAATGGATGCTTGGCTTGAAGACGTAACTTCTCTAACGAGTTTCATTCTCCCCACAGGGAGTGGACCAGTAGCAACATTACATGTTGGAAGATGCGTGGCACGACGACTCGAACGCTCTATGGTTCAACTACTTGAATCGGAAGGTGACGACTCCATTCGTCCAATGGCATTGATTTACATCAATCGTCTTTCAGATTGGCTCTTTGTGATGAGTCGTTGGATTACAGCAATGTTAGGTGAAGACGAAACGCTTTGGCTCCCTCTTGGAAAACGCTCATCCGAGAAAGGCGTTGCTGAACGCGTGAACAAAATGCGTTCAAACGATGATGATTTCTCTGACCTTTGATTATTGGTTGCTATTTAGGCGATGAAACATCCGAGCCTGACGCACGACGGTTCGTGTTTCTTCATGCGTGATGGTTTCCAAGGCCTGTTCCCAGTCCAACCAAAGATAGCCACGGTGCTCATGAGACAGCGAAACAGTCATTTCTTCGGTTTCAGCAATATACCAATACACCTGCTTTTGCTTTCTTTTTCCCTTGTGACGAAATGAATATTCCGTTCGTTCTTCAAAACCTTGCAATAATTCAACATTTGAAATCCCTGTTTCTTCGCGCAGTTCACGCAACATCGTTGCATGTCGGTCATCATCATCATCTTCGACATGGCCTTTGGGGAGGTCCCAATGACCCTGAGGATATTGCAATAACAACACTGTTCCGTAGTTAACGAGAATCACACCACACGATGTCTCCATGAATCTTCTCACAGGGTTCCCGTTCATGGTCATAGCGGAAACTTTACGCCTAAAATTCATCAATGGGTCTCTCAACCGCGAACCATGGCCGTTCAATCTCTAAAGGTGCATGAAGTACCTCATTTTGAACGAATTGTTGCTGATTCCGACCTCGATGGCCTGTGCGGGGCAGCGATATTGAAGGCGTTTCGGCCCAATGCAGAAGTCATCTTTTCACATGCAGCAGCTATTCGTTCAGGTCAAATTGATGAAATGATTGACAGAGAAACGGTTCTCGTGGATTTGCCATTCCATCCGAATTGCGGCTGGTATGTTGATCATCATCTTACTAACCGACCATCGTCAAGTGAAGCCGAGGTATTCAAAACCGAAGGTGGAACGAGCCATTGGGAAGCAACGCCATCTGCTGCAAGGTTGGCCTATGATTTACTTCGGGATATAGTTGACATGAGCCATCTTTCTGAAATGATGCCCATCGTTGATGCGTTGGATTCTGGCGGGATATCAAAAGAGGCATTTCTTGAAGATGGCCCTGTAGTCCAATTTGCCCGAACTTGTACGCCCCGTGAACCTGAATATATGCAACAAGTGGTGAAATTGCTTAGTGAAGGTATGAGGCTTGAGGAACTTCTGAATCACCCCGTTGTTCAACCTCATCTATTGCGTGTTCAGCGAGAACGAAAAATAGCGGAAGAACACATCGCAACACATACAAAAATTCACGATAGATTAGCAATCTGCCGACTAGATGAAACACCTCTTCGCATCAATGGATACCTTGTTACAGCGTGGGCAGGAGATGCTGTTGATGCATGCTGTATCGTTCATGGATTTGAAGGCGGATCTATTGAAACGCCCGAACGACCTGCTCTATCGGCCAGTTTTTACGCCAATTCCTTTCTCAAAAATGGTCAAGGGCGTTTTGACCTTTCGCGCTTAGCAACAGCACTTGATCCAACGGGAGGGGGCCATGCCAATGCCTGTGGCTGCCGCATTCAACCTCCAGGTCTTGAAGCCAATCTTGAGCATTGGTTGGCCATGTGGGCAAAACGAGAAACAGTACTTGCGCTCTAGTAACTCAGAACTTTCGCATGCTTGAGATGTTTGATGCATTCTCCAGATCCAATTCCTCGAGCACTATTTCATCAGAGTCATCGGCTGTTTTGAGGCGTTTTAATGCCGCTTTGAGAACTTCAAATTCAATTTCCAAGTCCTCTAGAGCGTCCCGTGTTTGCTCAATGTGTTTTTCAACACGGCCGAGCAACTTGTTCACTTTCTTGAGTGCACGGTCCTTTGCCATGTCAATTGCTCTGGTCGTCAGGTTTTGAAGATTTGCCCAATCAAGAGCGTTGCTTATTCTTCCGAATGGGCACTTTCCGTTTCTTTTGGCGCCCCTTTCATGAATGCTGGAGCCCACCAATTCCATTTACCCATAAGCCGCATCGTTGAAGGAACCACCAAGGCCCGGACAAGTGTGGCATCAATGAGGATGGCAAGCGCAAGGCCGAGTCCAATTTGCTTGAGAATAATTACCGACGAAAGGCCAAATGCACTGAATACAACCACCATGATTGCAGCGGCGCCAGTAATGAGGCCACCAGTTTTCTGCAAGCCATTTGCTACGGCGAGGGTATTGTCTCCCGTTCTCTCCCATTCTTCGTGAATACGTGAAAGCATCAAAACTTCATAGTCCATAGATAGCCCGAAAACAATACAGAACATGATTACTGGGTTGCCTGAATCAATTGGTTGGGGTGTGAAATTCAGCAATTCAGCACCGTACCCCCACTGAAACACCCAAACAAGCATTCCAAAGGAAGCTGATATGGAGAGGATGTTCATTGCTATGGCTTTGATGGGGATGATGATGGATCTCACCTGCATGAAGATTAGTAGTGAAGTCGCGATGAGAATGAAGGCCAATGCACGAGGGAGATTGTCAGCAATCGCTTCCAAATTGTCGGCGTTATAGGCTGCAAAACCTGCGACGAGGAGTTGGTCGTTTTCCCCAGTTAATTCTTCCAGTAGGCCATCTCGTTCGCTTCGGATGTCTTCAACAGTTTCTCTTGAGTCCACATTGGTTTGAGAGCCAACGAGTTGAATGGACATCATTGTAGCATTCTCGCCGACAAATGCCTGACGTAGGCTGTTACGAATTGCTTTCTGTTCATCGGGCATGAATTCATCTGGAGTAGCCCAGAATTGAACCACTTCATTAGCGGTCATGGTTGAATCTGGCAAACCTACGCCCATTCCACCCGAGACTCGGGTGTCGTTTAGGAGGTCCGTGATGTAAGCGTGTTGAGCCCTTAGATTGACCTCCGAAAGAGGGTCGGCGCCATCGGTTTCAATGACGATGAAAATGGAGTTTGCAGCCTGTTCTGGCCACAGTTCGTCAATTAATTCCATTCCTTGGCGAGACTCGTCGTCTGGTGGGAGTGCTTTCCATGAAGATAATGAAAATTCAGCATAAGCGAAAGGAAGCCCTGCGCCAATAAGGAGAATCAGGGTTGGGATGAGAACAGCCCATGGGCGGTCCATGACTTTCTTTGCAATTCTCGCCCATACCCCGTCGTCCTTTGCTCGCATATCAAATGCAAAGGGAATTTTCAAACGGTTAACATTTGGACCCAACATGGCCATCACCGCTGGTAATACGATGGTTGAGTAAATCATGGCAATGGTGACTGCGATGGTCCCACCGATTCCCAATGACGGCAACGATGTGTTGGTGAAAAACAGCATGCCCATGAGGCCAATAGCCACAGTAATCCCAGAATAGAATACTGCCTTTCCAGCGGTGGCACAACTCATAGCGGTAGCCGTTCGAACGTCGTGCCCTCGGTCCAATTCTTCACGGAATCGGTTCACTAAGAATAACGAGTAATCAATTGAGACACCGATGCCGATCAGAGAGACAATGTTCGTAGCATAAACCGTCACGTCTGTTACATTGGACAA
>DASCRS010000035.1:0-2859 GCA_034402455.1 Candidatus Poseidonia sp.
AATATCCCATAAAATTCTAGCAATGCAACTTGAATCTTCGATGAGAACTGCCCTTATGCACCTATCATCTACCTATCAAGACAAAATTCAAGATTTGAAAGACCAATTGTCTGATGCTAAAAACAGTGTTGCACCAGCACCAGAGGTTGACGAAGAAAAACTCCGAGCGAAAATTGAGAAAAAGGTGCGGAAAGAAATTGCTGCTGAAGAAAAGAAAACTGGCTCAAAAACTACTGGTAAGGCCTCAGCAACCTCAACTTCAAAACCAAAGAAGAGCACATCAAAGCCGAAAGCGAAGTCTGGAGGACTTTTCGGTGCGAAAAAGCCGAAGAAAACCTACGAAGGAGAACCTGGTGGCAAGGCTGAATGGTTCCTAGAGGAAGCCTTGGATACAGTTTACGACCCACACGGAACTGGAAAGCCTGTCAAAGGTGCAATGATTCTTGCGAGGTCGTCGGAAGGAAATGTCCGTGTTCGTGATGTAGTTCGTGCTTACGCCGTTGAAGGAAAAGATGGGATTTCTGAACTTGCATGGACCAGCCCGCTCACTGAATACCTCATCCAAGCCTACGATGCGTGCTGAGAAATGTGCGATTGATGCTCTTTCTACGGAATGATTCTTGAGCCACCTTGCCGTCGGAGCACCATGAAGAGCGATGTTTCCTCCTTGGATGCCGCTCTTGAACAACTTTCCATTGTAAATCAACGCATGAAAAACTGGGCAAATCAACGCCTTGATGGATTGTACTCAAATGTACTGAAATCTCCAGGGACAATTTTGCTCCTGCTCCTTGTAACCACAGGAATCTTTGCCCAACAAGGGATGTCATTCCAACAACAAATTGATGATGATGTGGAGATTTTCCTTCCTGATGGCGCCCCTTCAACTGAGCTTTTGTTGGAAGTTCGTACAGAATGGTCGACTGATTTGGCTGTAATATACATTCAAACACCAAACGCCTTCAACGTCGCTGATACAACCAACATCACCAATGAAGACTTCTTGAATGAAATTAGTTGGGTTGAAGGCGATGATAGGAACATTGGAGGAGATTCACGAGGAAGAGGAATGGATTATGACAAGGACGACCACGGGAGAAAGGATGGCGTTCTTTGGATTATTTCTCCTGCTCAAATCATAAAAGAAATCAATTCTGCTGATGGAAGATTCAATGAATCAATGTGCATTCATGGACTTAACAACCGAATTCCTGTTGATTTTGATTGTGGCCTTCTCCCACCAGGTGGCGAATATGCAATTCCTGATCAACAACGTATCGACCAAATTATCGAAGAATCAGAAGGTGGATTTGATGCACTTTTCAAGGATACTAATGATATGGACCCGACCATTGACAGCGATGGAGATGGGAATTATACCAACGACATGGATGGTGACGGAATATGGGACACAACTGCTATCGTGGTCGGAATGCATCACGACCCGAGTGTTACAAATGATTTTGCTGATTTCTCTGAACTCTTGAACCATTTCCAAGAGATTATCGACAATCGTCCAAGCCAATATCAGGACACCGAGATGACCGTTACCGGCTTGACAAAAGTGCTCGAAGATATCTCTGATGCCATCTACGAAGACCTACTTATGATTCTCCCTTACTCGGTCTTGTTCACCATTCTAGTCATCACTTTCCTCCATCGTTCTGCAAAGGTGGTCATAATCACAGGAACACCCATCTTGATGGCGCTTGCAATCACCTTTGGCACATCGGTCATTCTCGACATCACGCTCACGCCGATGATTGTTGCTACATTCCCAATTCTAATTGGCCTAGGGGTTGACTATGCACTTCATATGGTCAATCGCATAGAAGAGGTGCGTCGGAAAGAAATTGACAAAGCGCACGATGAAAACGAACGCAGAAGGAAACGTGGTGATCGTGAGATTGAAGTTCCCGAAATGTGGGACCTTGATTTTTACAAATCCTGTGTGATGGAAATGACACGTTCAACAGGGGTCGCCGTATTCCTATCTGCTTTGACAACAATTGTTGGTTTTTCAGTCCTTATCGCCCCTGCTATTGTCCCAATTTCCCCAATTCGTTCTGTTGGCGTTACCCTTGTGATTGGGATTTTCTCAACACTCGTCCTCAGTATAATCCTAGTGCCAACACTGGCTTGGATGCTGAAATTTAGCAAGCGGACAAATCCTTCTATGTGGAAAAATATCGGTAAGTTGCCAGTTCGTGGATTCCTCATTTTACTATTTCTAACTGCAGGAATCACTTCCTATGGAATTGCTAACATGGACGAGATGAACAAGCCGATTACCGGCTCCTCAGAAGCACCCGATGGCATTGATTCTCTCAACTCTTTAGCAGAGTATTCTCGCCAATTTAGTAGCGGACAAACTTCTCTCTTCATCTACGATGCAGCAGAACGCCCCAACACAAACGGTACAGATAACATCAGGGACCTGCCTGTTTTGGACTCAATGGACGCTATTGAAGGTGAGATTGACATGGTTAATGAAACCTCAACAACAAGCATAATTATGTTCCTCAAAACCATTCCCGCAACTGTGACACTAACCGATGGAGTCACAGTTGGAGACGGTTCGCTTTGGGACCTCCTACACGATGAATGTTGGGAAAGTCAAGAAATTCTTGATCTCAATTGCCCAGGATGGACATTGATTCCTGTTTCAGAACGTGAAGCGATACGCAAGGACATGGTCAACGTTGCCTTTGACACCCTCTCTGAGGAAGTTCGCTCGATGCTTTTGAATGAAAACGGTGACAAAGCAATCGTCTATGTAACACAGCCATACATGAATTTGAATGTTGCTGGAGAACTCCGAGATGATATCGATGGAATCCTTACTGAGGGACCTACATT
>DASCRS010000036.1:0-28323 GCA_034402455.1 Candidatus Poseidonia sp.
CTCAACATCGTGATTCCAGAAAACAGCAATCATTTGCTCAGCCAACTGATGTTCATGTTCGAATACAATGTTCGTCATGGAACAGTTATTGGTATCGTTGGAGCCGGTGGTATTGGTTATTACATCAGTACATATCTCAAGTTTCTCCAGTACGACAAGGTGTTTGCCTTGCTGATTCTAATATTTGTTGTAGTGGTTATCATTGACCTGCTGTCTCTAATGATGCGGTCTTTTGTTAACGAAGAGGGCGATGTGAGAAAGCCGACATGGCTGGAAATGTTGATGAAGGCAAGAAAGCACAAGGGCGCCGCTGAAAAGGAATCTTAATCAATCCGCAGCAATGTGTAATGAGCCGTCCTTGTAGAATATCTGGATTCGGTCGGATGCTTTCTTACTCAATGCAGAAATAGCTTCGTAGACTTCATCCTCTGAAACCTTGAATGTCTTCGCAGCGTCTTTTGTTGACCACGGTACGACATGGAATTCACTCTTTGACAGCCATTTCAATAACCTGGCTTCAAATTCAGAGAGTTCCTCGGACATAGTACGCTCACGAGGCTTTTACTCAAAACAGCACCGATGGACTTGGTTATCCAAGAGCAACCATACGTCTGCAACATTCTTCTGCATCAATATCTCCATCGAGCAGCGTATTGAGTGCTTTTGTAAAGGGTACATTAAGTCCGCTGTCTTCAGCCCGCTCAATAAACATCCGGGTCGCTCTTACTCCTTCAGCCACCATATGCATCTCTTCCAACGCTTGTTCAAGGTTGAGTCCAGTGCCGAGTTTTTCCCCCATGCTACGGTTTCTTCC
This sequence comes from Candidatus Poseidonia sp., assembly GCA_034402455.1. Classification (GTDB taxonomy): domain Archaea; phylum Thermoplasmatota; class Poseidoniia; order Poseidoniales; family Poseidoniaceae; genus Poseidonia. Next base: position 815 of record DASCRS010000036.1, read on the forward strand.
ATGAGGTGAGGTTGCTGTAACATACATGTCTCCAAGGCCAGCTGGACCGAATGCAACCTCTGCTCGCGCTCCAAGTTCGGCAAGGAGAAGGCACCCTTCTTTGAAACCAGACATGAAGATGGCCGCCTTGAGATTGTCACCGCCGAGGTCCCCTACTTGCTTCAATCCGTCTACAAGGCCACACGCAAGTGCTACTACATTCTTGTAGGCGCCCCATAATTCAGCACCCACTGGATCACTTGCTGGATGAAGAATGAAACTCGGCGTGCTGAGTGTACTTGCTAGGCGATTGGCTACAGCGTCGTCTTCACTGGCAACTAAAGCGGTGGTCATGACGCCACCAGCCGCCTCTGGAGCGATGGTGGGGCCGGTTAGGACCGCAAGAGGATTGGCTTTACCGGCTTCTTTGAGCATCCCATGAATCGCTTGAGAAATCAGCCTTTTTCCAGGCGCTAGGCCTTTAGCCAGATCAAGAAGGACATGGCCTGGCTGGAGGTGCGGCATGATGTCTTGAACAACATCAAGGATGACGGAAGAGGGAACTGCAAGGACGATAATTTCACTTCCATCAAGTGCTTCAGAAAGGTGCATGGTGGCATCCAATCCCCGAACAGGGTGGTCGGGAAGATACTTTGAGTTGATATCATCAAGGGTAATTGATTGATACACTTCTTCTTCAATGGTCCAACCTTTGACTTTGTGACCTTCAAGCAACCACAGACGTGCAATAGCAGTTCCCCAGTTTCCAAGTCCTAAAACAGCGATATGCGCCATAGCAATCGTCTGCTTCGCTACTTCTTTGGTTTATACCATTTCCCGATGAAATCAACGACTTTATGCGGTTTTTAGAAGTTGAAGGTTAACGCCATCAAAACAAGTCTTCGTCTTCTTCTTCAAAATCAAAGACATCGTCTTTGGCTTCCTTAGCTTTTGCAGGAGCCTTCTTTTTGTCTTTTGCAGGAGCCTTCTTTTTGTCTTTTGCTGGTTCCTTTTCGTCTTTCTTTTCGGGCTCGGGAACAGGCTCTTCTTTTTTGGGCTCAGTCGCTTCTTCACGAGCTTGAGCTTGCTGATTTTCACTGGTTTTCAATTCTTCTTCACTCTTTCCAGTTTGAAGAGCAAGCGCTCTCCTTCGGTCTTCTCGGGCTTTACGCTCGAGTTGCCTGTGACGAGATTTCTCAATGTTTTGCATCATGTACATCGCATCGTGCTCCAACAGAGGAGAGTCTGAAATCAAGGTGATATCCAACCATCCGCCATCTTCAACGATGAATTCAGCTAGAGGTTCAAAGTTGAGGTCGGATTTTTTGATTTGAGTGTAATGCATTGCATTTCCAGTTCGATGCTCTACTCCAGAGAAATGGCAGTAAAATTCCTTGGTTCCAATTGATTCTCGAACCATATCAAACAACTCCCCGTAGTCTTCAGAGGTACGCATACGGCCGTGGCCACGAGCATGAATATGAGCGATGTTGAGGACAGGAATAGTGCCTTCAACGTGATTGACAACTTCAAGAACTTCTTCCAAACTACCCCAGAGTTCTTGGCGCCCTGATGTTTCAACGCCAATCTTTGATGGCGTTCCATCCTTTATCCATGGGAATACAGGAAATTCATCTTCATCGTCATTCCAAATATCGTGGATGCGGTCAACAATTCCAGAAAATACATTGGCCACCTGTTCGTTTGCTTGGTGCCCTCTTCCAAATTCGCCGTAGTGACCTGCGTGGAGTGTGATGTGACGGGCATTAATCGTTCGAGCTGCTTGTAGGGTTGCTTCAATCTTAGCAAGTGAACGGCCCCGTTCAATCTTATTGCCTAGCAGTTCTGAGTAATATGGTCCGTGAATGTTCATCTCAAAATCGGTCTTGTTGGCTAGGACGCCTGCTTGCCAATATTGTTCAAAATGTTGAGGCGCAACCATGCGAACTGTTTGGACTTCCATTGTCTCAAGACCAAGTGAGATAATATCGTCCATTCCTTCAACAATTGTGCGTCCCTTGCATGACAATGGAACGCCTGCTGGACCTAGTTTGATTGGCATATTTCCCCCCCCGCGAAACCAACCCAAGGTGCACCCTATGATAACCTCTTTCTGTTGGCTGTCCGCTGTCATGGTGGCTCGGTGGTTGTTTCGATGGTAATTGCATACGACTCTTCATGAAGGTGAGGCTACAGCCACCTTCATGGACGCTCGTCTAGAAAAGGCTATCAAGGCCTTCAAAAACGGTGAGCCAGTTTGCCTTTTTGATTCTGAAAAGCGAGAAGGTGAAACTGATTTATTGTTCCCTGGCGAACATGCAACTCCAGCAACCATGCGTCAGTTGCGTCAAGACTGTGGAGGGCTTCTATTTTTGGCCATTGGAGATGACGTCGGTGAATGCTTTGGCCTTCCATTTCTTCAAGACATACATACGGAGCCAACAGCGGTTGAGCAATTTCCTGTCTTGTCCCGCTTGGTGACCAACGACCTGCGTTACGACGCACGGTCAGCGTTCACACTCTCATTGAATCATCGTGAAACCTACACAGGAATCACCGATCACGACCGAGCGCTAACAACACGCCGTTTCGCACAGTTGGCAAAGGATACGATGGAGCGTGGAGATGATTCTGAAACAGCCATGGAATCACTCGGAGCGGAGTTCCGAACACCAGGGCATATTCCTGTTTGCCGAGAAGCAAAGGGGGGGCTGTCTCGTCGCCAAGGCCACACGGAACTGGCAGTAGGGCTTGCACGCTTGGCAGGGATGACGCCAGTAGTCATCGGCGCAGAAATGCTCCAGCCAGACGGCGACTTTGCGCTGAGCGTCAACGACGCCCGCGAATGGGCCAGTCAACGAGGTATACCTTTCCTGGAAGGGGCTGATTTGATTCAAGCATTCAGCGAAGTTGGACCGTCATCCTCATGAAGAGCGAACGCTCCGTTCCCAAAGGTGATACTGTGAAACGCATCATGGCAGTTGGAGTTTTTGACCTGCTTCACGCTGGTCATCTTCATTATCTTGAACAAGCCAAAGCACTTGGCGACCACCTTACAGTGGTAGTTGCTCACGATGATACTGTTCGCAAGCGCAAGCACGACCCAATCACTAATCAAGACCTCAGAAAGCGCATGGTTGAAGGGCTCAAACCGGTTGACAAAGTCATTGTTGGCAACCCTCCAGAAGTTCCAATCTTTGACATATTGCCAGTCATCAAGCCGAACACCATTGCTCTTGGATACGACCAAGAGCACGCCGAAGAAAACATTCGTTCCGCTCTCAAGTCCCGAGGGTTTGATTCTATAGAAGTTGTTCGCGTTGAAGGACTTACTGACGACCTCGACGGAACTCGCAAAATAATTGCCCGAATTCTGCAACGTGCGGCTCGAAAGGAGGAATGAGGATGTTTACCGGAATCGTTCAGGGTAAAGGGACCCTTCTCTCACGCCAAAAAGGTGAACGTGTTGAGACGCTCACCGTTGAATTACCCAATGCGGCTGGACTTGAGAGAGGAGCAAGTGTAGCCATCAACGGTGTTTGCTTGACAGCAACTAATATTGACGGCCAAAAAGTCGCCTTTGATGTCATTCCCGAAACACTGGAGCGAACCACCTTGGGGGCGACTACTATTGGCGAATCCGTCAATGTCGAACGTTCGCTCAAGATGGGAGATGAACTCGGAGGGCATTTGCTTTCAGGGCACATCATGGCGATGGTGAACGTTGTTCGCCTCATTCCACAAGGAGAAGGAATTGACCTCGCAATGAAAGCGCCTCAGCACCTCATGAAATACATTCACGAAAAAGGATATATCGGACTAGATGGAACCTCCCTCACTATTGGTGAGGTTAAGGACGATGTATTCAATATCCATCTTATTCCCGAAACGCTGAGTTTGACCACCTTTGGAGAGACTTCAGTCGGAGACTTGGTTAATGTTGAAATTGATTCCATGACGCAAACGGTAGTGTCAACCGTAGAGAGAATGATGAAACAGGAGAACTGAGGTGGCAATACATGAGCAAAAACATCGGCATAGTCTGTGGGTCCTTCCATCGTGAAGAAGTAGAGAGGATGCTTGGATGGGCGAGTGAAGAAGCTGCTGAGAACAACATGAAGATCACTCAAGTTGTATGGGTTCCCGGTTCAATGGAAGTCCCACTTGCACTTGACCGCATCCTCGAATCTTGCGATGCAGCCGCCTGTTTAGGAATCATTGAGAAAGGTGAAACACAACACGGGCTCGCTATGGGGCAAGCTGTCATCAAAACCATCCTTGAACTACAGTTAAAACACAACAAACCCATTGGTTTGGGAATCATCGGACCAGGTGCTGAACCTCATCACATTGAACCACGCCTTGAACCTCATGCAAGAGCAGCAGTGTTGGCTCTTATTTGAGCGATGAAATATTTCTAAGGGCTTCGTCTTCGGATTTCATCTGAGAAGAAATTCATGACTTTGCTTTCAACACGCTGAATTTGCGCTGAAAGTGTAGATTTGGAAACACCCAAAAGTTCAGCAAGTGTGGTGAGGGTGATCTTTCTTTGAGGGTCGTAAAATCCCTCTCTAATCGCAATATCATAGACTTGACGTTGTCGTTCTGTCAACAACCGGCTCGAGGTGCTTCGAGTGGACACTAATCGGTGTGGAATATTTTCGTGCTTAAATTCTTCAATGAGTTTTCTCATTTTGTGTCTATCGCATTCAATCACCCAATCAACCCATCCATCACGAATTTCAAATGGGGTTCTTGGAATGACGTGCAATTGCAACAAAGGTTTGAGGAAACCCCCTCCTCCAGCATTAATAGTTACATGATAGCGATTGCTTTCAACCATTTCAAAGTCTGCTACTCCAAGGTGAGTCATGATGGTGGTCGACAAATCTTCGGTTGAAGAAATGATACCTGATCCTTGACCTTTGGCCAAGGCCATGTGTTCGTCTATTCGAATAATAGAAGAAGGATGGCTTCTGGAAACATCGCCAGCCCAATGTCCGTTGGGTAAACGTACTTCAATTCTCATTTGGTGCGTTGTTTTGTTCTCTTCTCGTGGTTGTGACTTTATCGCCATGCTAAATCTCCCAAAACCCTCAACTCAATACAGTGGAGTGACAATTGTTCAAAAACAGTCGTCATAAATAGCATTTGGGCGAACATCTCTTTACGAACATGTTCGTGCTGCTCATTAGTCATCCATTGATGAGTTCATTTGTTCCATGGTGATGATGAAAATAGCCGCAAAACCTACTCCCAAAAGGATGGTTGCGATCTCTCCTGAAGTGAATCCATCCGGTCCATCAACAATAACCGCCTTTTTTGATGTGGTTATGCTTGTCGTGTCTTTCGTCCAGTGGTCACCACTTCCAGCTATACCATCGCCATTCACAGCATTACCGTATGTTGTGAAGGTTACAACAGTACCTTTGGAAGGTGCGTTCCATTGAACCGTCCAAGTCCGCTCATCGTTTCCTTCAGAGGTATGTGTTGCCTCTCCATCAAGTATTTGCGTGAATATGTCCATTGAACCAAGGGTTCCAGTTGAAGCCCGAAGATTGAATCCTCCAGTGTTCAATCCGCTCGATTCTGGACCAGTGAGATTCACATAAACAGTGTATGATTCACCGTGAGTCCAATTGAGGGGAACGCCTTCCACTGTCAGAGCAGCCTCATCTGAAATAGCGCCATCTCCATGACATGTACATCCTGAATTAACACCATTTATTCCACTACTATAGCCGTTTGATAGGGGTGCTATGAATATCAATAGAAATGCGCAACTTACTCCAATGAGGTACCTCATGGTGGTGCCTTAACCTTCTATATCACAAAGGTTAGAACGAACATGTAAGCCCAACATCTCAGATGCCTTTTATCGCAAAAATGGGTATTGCTCAACAATTCGAATACGACTCCACCACGAACCGAGCCCCCATGTGTCTCCACAGCGCATGTTCGCCATGCCAAGGCAGAGGATGGCATAGATTAGGTGATGATCGAAAAAAGGATTGTGTTCCTGTGGTATCGCAGATAACCAAATCATGAACAACATGAATGCACCAGAATAACCGCCAATCTGTGTACCCATTCCTGTGATGAATGCTAAGCCTACCATAAGTAGGCCAATCATGAAAAGCCATTCAACAGTAACACTGGTAGAAAGGCTTTGGAACCAATCTGCAAAAGGCCCTTGAGTGCTGTATTTGAGAAAACCTTGGGTTGGGTGACCACCGTTCACCCAGGCCTCCTCGCATCCAAATTTAGCTGATCCACCAACATTGCATGTAGAATCCCCTAGGCCAAACGTTCGGTCCAAAAATGGCCATAAAAATACACAGCCCATTGCAATTCGAATCAGTGACCAATATCGCTCTTGAAGGAAATTAAACATGGTTGTTTCCTGTTCCGATTCTGCTTGAATTGGCGACATTAGGCATCTCCATATGGCGCATATGGAGGATATGTAGAGTATCCTACGCCGAACATGTCCCACTTACATCAGTTTCGTAGACATTCTAACTACCCTCTGACATATTCCCCGCAGTTGCACCTGCCTTGGGTTGAACAGAAAAAACACCGCTCTCAGTATTGGAGGTTTTTCCACAAAAAATCGCACAGTCAACAATCACTGAACCAGCACCAGGGATGTCAATTTGACACATTCCAGTACTCGAAAAGGCATACTCTCCCGGTGCGGGTGCGGTAAAGACCACACTGCTAGGGTGAGTCAAATCAAATGAATATGAGAGATTCAAATCAGGTACAGTGAGTGAATCAGCGATGAAGTGCTGTTCGTCGTATTTCCTAAAATGGAGACGTACACATTCATCTTCCTCAAATTCAATTGATGCGGTTTCAAACGTCATGTCGTAATTGACACAACCGTCATCAATCATCGTTTGATCTTTGCACTCCTCCAAGAAGGAGCCCACCTCTTCATCACAAATGCTGGTTGACTCAGTGAACATCAGATTCGATGAAAATGATATCAGAACCATAATGGCACAAATCAAATGCCCTTTGGCAATTTTCCAATCATTCTCCATCTTCATCGTAAACGGTGGTGTTTTCCGCACCAGTCACAGAAATAATGCCTATGGCTCCTTTGTGGAAGGCACGTGTAAGGGCGTGGTCAACCAAGATGTAGTTCGCAGGAACTTCAAAGACAAGGTCAACAATAACAGCTCCACCTGGGGCAACTATAACGGTTTGAACGCTTTCCAATGGAGCACTTTCGGTGCTTGCTAGATTGTAGGCTCGGTCGAAAATCTCACCAATGACGTGGAATGATGAAATGGTATTTGGACCTCCAACTCCGAAATAAATCCTCATTGATTCTCCGACATTTGCTTTGATGGTATCATCTCCAGTGAAGGTTGCAAATTTGCCATTGAACACGACGTAGGTTGGGCGTTCGTCAAAGAGCGCATCAACATCCATTTCTTGATGACCTTCGGTGCCAGGGCGCCATTTTGTGTACAAATCGCCCTGCATGACGTAAATTTCTTTGTCGACTTCCGGCAGTGGAACTTCGGGTTCAATGTAGATCATTCCGTACATGCCTTTGCTGATGTGAGTTGGGATGTCAGGTGTCGCGCAGTGGTACACATAGAGTCCAGAATGCATGGCAAGGAAGGAGAATGATGTCGATTCTCCTGGAGCGGTCGTCGTTGCTTCAGCTCCGCCTCCTTGTCCAGTTACAGCATGGAAATCCACGTTGTGATGCATCATGCTTTCAGCACGATTGCTGAAATGAACAATTACAGTATCGTTAATTCGTGCTCGGAACATTGGCCCTGGTACGGTTGCGTTGTACGTCCAATATGTGAAGGTCGTACCAGGTTCAAGCTCTGCAGTGACCTCAACAGCCTCAAGATAGATGTGAACCGTGGTTGATGTGTTGCGCCCTGTTGGTCCAGGAATATCGTAAGGGTCCTTGGCGATATTGTCAACATCGACGGTCAATGCTGGGCCGATGTTTTCAATTAGCGTTGTACTTGACTGCCCAGAACCAACAATGAGCGTTCCGACCATTCCACCAGCACGGTGCCCTGCAATGCTACAAAAGTATGCAAATTGGCCCTGAGTATCAGCAACAAAGGTGACAGAATCTTCAGATCCAGATTCAGTCAATTGTTTTGTCGCAACATCATAACCTTCTACGGAAATATCGTGAAGATTCATTTCACCCATTTCCAAGGTTATGGTCACACGATCACCGGTTTGTACCGATAGTTCGGGGTTGACCAGGCCGTCGATGGAACCACCAACACCGATGTAGGACATTTCCTTGCCTTTGAGTGTGAATTCAACGTCATTGTACATGACTACGCATTTACCATCAACCAGCTCTGTATCCTTGCCACAGGTTGTCGTCGTTTCTTCGTCTCCCAAACAGCCAGAGAACCCAGCAGTTATCATCACAAGTATCATTATCATTACATTTATTTTTCTCATCGTAATACCACCTCTAGTGGTTGTTTCGTGGTCTGTGTTGGGTATTATAGCCCCGGCCACGAACATATTAGGCGGAGGTGTACGATTCCTCACTCGCCCTCTTGGGCGAACGGGTGACCAATAGAATGGTCAAAATTATGAGGTGGTGGAGGGGATGAAACTGTCCATTCAAGGGTTGACCCATTCCATGGGTTTGGCCCTGCGATCTCACCGTGTTTCATACTGCGCCAGAAGTTGTAAAAGAACAACAATTGCCCAGCAAAGACCACAAAACCACCAATGGTAGCAATAAGATGAGCGACTTCCCAGCCAGCTGATTCTTGATAGAAATATATTCTTCGGGGCATGTCAGTCAGACCAAACAAGGGAATCCATGTGAGGTTAATTCCAATAAATGTAATCCAGAAATGGTACATTCCCAATTTCTGGTCCATCATTCGACCGAACATCTTCGGGTACCAATAGTAAATTCCACCCAAAGTCATGACTGCAACGGCACCCAGCGTATAGTGGAAATGCGCAACTAGATAATAGGAGCCTCTCAAATTGACATCCATGGCGACACTTGAGAGGTAGACACCAGTAATACCTCCAACAAGGAAAATACCGATGGCTCCGGTCACGAAGACAAGAGGAAGTTTTTTCCAATCTGGCTTTGAGCGATAAAAAGTTGCTAGCAAGGAGAGATAAATCAAACCGAATGGAACGCTAACAAGTTCCGTTCCAATGGTTTCAATTTTCCTGAATGTAGGATTGATTCCAGTGATGAACATATGGTGTGCCCATACCAATACCGATATGATTGAGGCAACAACCAAGGAATAAATGATGATTTTTCGTCCGTAAAGTGAACGACGGACCGTGTTGGGGATAATTTCCATGGCCATTCCCAATCCTGGTAGGAGGACAATGTAGACCTCGGGATGTCCGAAGAACCAGAAAATATGCAACCACCATGTTGTTCCATCGATGCTTGGGTCAAAGAACATGGTTCCAAAGACTCGGTCACCAACAAGCATGAGCACCGCTGCCATGAGTGCAGGGAACACCGCGAGCATCAAAATGACGGTAAAAAGAATGTTCCATGTGAACATGGGCATCTTCATCAATGGCATTCCAGGTGTTTTCATTTGCAAGATTGTGACAAGGAAATTGACCGTGCTAAACGTGACAGAAAGAATCAACAAAACCAGCCCAGCACCCGCCAGACTTATTCCAGCACCAGGGCTGTATTCTATGCTCGTCAAGGGGCTATAGAACGTCCAACCAGCATCCGCAGCGCCACCAAAGAAGAATCCACTTGCGGCAACGAGGCCGCCAAAGAGAATCATCCAAAATGACATTGCATTGAGACGTGGGAAGGCCATGTCCTTGGCTCCAATTTGAAGAGGGACAATGTAATTTGCAAAAGCAAAGGACATTGGAGATACGGCGAACAGAACCATAACGGCACCGTGCATGGTGACCGCTTCGTTGAACAACCCTCCAGTCATGAAATCATTATCCGGTACGATCAATTGGATTCGGATGAGCAAAGAGAGCGCAAGTCCGATAATGGTGAACAAGAGTGTGGTCCAAAGGTAGAGCATTCCGATGTCTTTGTGATTGGTCGTTGTCAACCAATGCATGACTGTTTTTTTGTCCACTGCTGGGTTTCTGACCATAAGTACAACCACTGCTGCAACCAAGCCAAGGATGGTCAAAACAATGAGCCACCAAGCAAGATTTGTGAAATCAATGATTGGTCCGCCGTCGGAATTTAACCCTTCTACCAAGATTTCTTGGCTTGACCAAAGGTCTCCAGCAGAATTCAAACCGTCTCCGTCAACGGCGTTGCCGAATACTTTGAACGAAATGTCGTCGGTGTCATCAAGAGGAGCATTCCATTGAACTGTCCACTCTCTTACATCGTTCCCCTCAAGTGTATGAGTCATCTCAATTCCCTTATTTGGGCCATCAATCACTCGCGTGTGGTTGTCAAGCGAAACAAATTCGCCCCCATCAGCATGCAGGTTGAATCCACCAGAGTTTGCTCCGCTCGCTTCAGGACCCCCAGTGATGTTGATGGTGAGTTCGTAGCTTTCGGAGCCGTTGTAAACGTCTGGTAATCCTGTGATGGTTACTGTCACATCGTTGGATGCACTTCCTCCTCCGTGGCATGTACATCCACTGTCGACATTAGCGATTCCGTTGGAAACACCTTCCATCGTAGGGGCAAATGCAATCAAAACAAGAATTGCCATTGCGAGTAAACGCTTCATTGTGCACCACCTCCAGAATACCATTGGTCAAAATCGGATTTCTCCATAACTTCGAGTTCACCAATCATGACGGCATGGTCTGCCCCACACAATTCATAACAACGAATTGGATAAGTTCCCGTTTCTTCAGCCAAAATCCATCCTATGTTTGGACGACTTGGGAGTGCATCAACCTTAATTCGGTGTTCTGGCAAGGCGAAGGAATGAAACACATCTCCGCCAATGACTTCGAACACGACTGGGGTGTCAACCGGGATTCGTAATGGTTCATCGGTGGCACTGGTGTAATTGATTCCATTGGGGTATTCGTATTCCCAATAATACTGCCATCCCGTGACTTGCACGGTGAACGATTCCTCCTCAAGTTCTGGTGTCTCAAAAAATTTGATTGAATCGAAAGTAACTGAAGAAAGGACGAGAAGAAATACAGTAATGATTACTGTAAGGCTCCATGAAAGTTTGACATTTCCTCGTTCAATAGGCATTTGTCCCAAGAAAGGAGCATCCGAAGGTTCGACTTCCACTTCAGTCGTTACCAACCAAAGGAAGAAACCGTAGACAGTAACGGCTACAATACATCCTAATGTCCAGTAAATCAAGAAGAGGTTGTCGTATACCTTGGCGTGTTCTCCAGTTCCAGGTTCTTGGAACCATTTGATGATTGAGCCAAAGGTCAGCATAAGAATAACAATCGAGAAGAAAATGAGTCCAAATGCCCGTTTATTCTGCATCAGATAACCTCCACATATACAATCAAGAACAGCACCATCCAAACCACATCAACAAAGTGCCAATACCATACAATGGCTTGGAATGAATCCCTTCTTCCGTTGTCATAGTATCCTTTTTTGTGTAAGAAAGCGACCCCCCCTAAGGCAATGATTCCAACCAATACATGGAGTCCATGCAATCCTGTTAAGGCAAAGAAAGCGGTGCCATAAGGATGGTCTTTCCATGTGAACCCTGTATGCATATATTCATACAATTGAATAGCCAAAAAGAGAGCACCAAAAGCGATGGTAATGTACAGATTCTTTCGAGAACGAACCAGTGAACCCCGGTCATGGGCGTGAAGAGAAAGGTGGGCTATGATTCCCGAAGAAAGCAATAATGCAGTGTTGAACATCACCAGCATCATGTTGTGGTGAATCTCTGCTGGTGGCCATGAAGATGAGGCGATTGCTCCATCCCAAGAAACAGTGTGCCATTTCGCCCAAAACCAAAATGCAAAGAATCCCGCAAAAACAATGACTTCTGTGAGGATAATCCATACCATTGCCCACGAAGCATGGCCCATTTTGTGGGTTGAAATCTCACGAAATTGCCAGAGATCAACATCTTCTCTAACCCAAGAGAATATCGACCACACCAACATTGGAATTGCAAGGAAAGCGATGGGCCATATGAGTAAAGAAGCAAGTGTTAAGGTTACTGAAAGTGAAAAGATTAGAGGTACCAAACTGGAATGAACTTCTCCAGGTTCTCCGTGAGCATCCATGTTGATTTTCCAAAGCGATTCATTCGGTAAGTGTTCACCATCCATGGATATTCCAGGGGAGAGAAGAATATACATTGTAACACGAACATGTAGGGGGGACATGCCTTACCAGTGTTGGAGTTCCAAGATTCATGAGGGCTGATACTTCAATTGTACTAAGCCTCTTGATTTTAGGAGCATTTCTTTCGCTTTCCCCACTAATCTTATTTGGCGACTCAGAGCAATTGAATACGGTCACACGAGACGATTTATCCGTTGAACAAATTTCATCATTAAACAATGGGACCTTCGCTAAAAGTCTCAAAGATAATGATGCCATCATCATTACATCGGCGATTATTGTCAAAGATTCCTTGTTCATCGCAGGTGAATTTTCTGGAGAAATTACCATTGGAAATCAATCCTATCTCAGCCAAGGATCTTCGGATCTAATCATGGCAAGGCTTGCACCAAATGGAACATGGATTTGGGTTGAGGTTCTTGGGGGAGCTGGTAATGACCGTGACGTAACATTTGAGTACAAAAATGAACAATTATTCGTAAAGGGCTCAATTTTTGGTGAAATCAATACTACATCGGGTTATACGGTAGGCAGTGGAGAAAAAAATGGCCATGAAAGGATTATTGGAGAAATTTCAGTTGAAAACGGTACCTGGAAGTTGCTTACAGTTGACCCGTTTGGAGACCTAAGTGCGAACCCCTCTCTATGGTGCGGATGGCGATGATGGGCCCTTAGATGTGATCTAGAAGAGCCTCATTGTGAACGAAAGACCATCCATATGCATGGAAGTCCTTTTTGTCAATTTCTTCAATTTCGCAGCCAAGATGCGACCAAATCAATTCGATGTCGCCTCTTACTTCCATTCGATAAGAGATAATGTCCATCCATTTTTTCTTTTGTGTAGTGTCCATCAGCAATATAACTCCGAGGTCTTCGTTAATCTCTTCAAGGGTTGAATGGATTGTTTTTCCTTTGATTTTCAATCCATTCTTTGCTGGATCAACGATGAAATATTCCCAATTATCTTTCTCCAATTTTGTGATGATTGACAACCAAGAGTGGTGGTCAATGTTTGAATCGCCAAGAAGGGCAATTTGCTTCAAACTACGAGCATATTCAATGATCTCATTCGGAAGAAGGTGTTGGTGGGCCATGAGGAGCGATTCTCTTTAGGAGCCTTGTATTTTTCACGAATATGTCCGTCTTATGGGAAATTTTTGTTTTGATTCATGTGCTCAAGAACCGATTGCAATGTGACCAAGCCCAGAATATTTCCATCTTGAATTACTGGCAGGCGCTTTACATTGAATGCAGACATCTGCAAGTAGGCGTCATCAATCGTACACAGAGGCCCAATATGATGCAACGCTCTCAGATTAAATGAATACAAGGGTCGTTTCCAAAAAGCCTTGATTTGAACCTCACGTTCTTCTTGTAAACGAAGCATTTCTGTTGAAGTGATTATGCTCCACGGACGATTATCTTGGTCCAAAATTACAAGAGTGCAAGTTCCAAGCTTGCCGATATAATCAGCGGCATCCAAGAAACATACATCAGATGTGATTAGAGGGGGGGAGCATGACATAAACTCCCCAACCGTCAATTTATTGCTCAACCTTGGCATGGCGTGTGAAATTAAACCTAAGATATAGACTTGAAAGCGAACATGTCCAACTTACAAGGCTTGTTCTCTTGAGAATTAGTTCAATTGACATAATTGACAAGCGGAGAGCGACGGGCGAACCTTCAAACACCCCCTCCCCCCAAACTCTAGATGGAGAATAGCATGTCTAAAGTTCGTAATGTCATCATCATTGGCTCGGGCCCTGCAGGATACACCGCAGGATTGTACACTGGTCGGGCCATGCTTAACCCTCTTATGTTTGCAGGATATATGTCAGGTGGACAATTGATGCTCACTAGCGACATCGAAAATTTCCCTGGCTATCCTAAGGGCATTGGTGGGCCAGAGATGATGTCGGAACTTCGGGAACAGGCCGAACGTTTTGGTTTGGAAGTCCAAGATCGCAATGTTGATTCTGTGGACACCTCTCAGCGCCCTTTCAAGGTTGAAGTTGAAGGTGAGACATTCCTTACTCACTCTATCATTGTCTGCACTGGAGCAGAATCCATTTGGCTCAATGCTCCAGGTGAAGAGGCACAAAAAGGCCGCGGCATTTCCACTTGTGCCACCTGCGATGGTGCCTTTTTCAGAGATGAAGAGGTAATGGTGATTGGTGGAGGCGACTCCGCTTGTGAGGAAGCGACCTTCCTTACCCGATTTGCAAGCAAAGTCACGCTTATTCATCGACGTGATGTATTCAAAGCGTCGACGATTATGTATGATAGGGCAGCAAACCATGAGAAAATTGAGATTCGTACCTTCCGTCAAGTCAAAGAGTGGCTCTCCGATGAAAAAGGCCTTACGGGGGCTGTTTTGGAGAATACTCAAGATGGTTCAACAGAGACCATTAACGTTACAGGAGCATTCATTGCTATTGGTCACAAACCGATTACGGGATTCTTGGCAGGCCAAGTTGAGACCGATGAAGATGGCTATATTGTCAACAAGGAGCACACCATGACTTCAGTACCTGGTATTTTTGCAGCTGGAGATGTAGTTGATACGCGCTATAAGCAAGCCATTACCGCTGCAGGAATGGGTTGTTCGGCTGCTATTGATGTTGAAAAATGGCTTGAAGAGAACGTCCATTGAGGGCGGTGGATTCATCAAAGTGGCACCGTTGGAGGGTTCATGGTTGACCTTGAACGGCATGCTCGCCATCTTTCCTTACCGAATGTAGGGATTGAAGGTCAGAAGAAGTTGGATGCTGCCCGTGTGTTAATCATCGGTGCAGGGGGTTTGGGCTCCCCTGCGGCACTTTATCTCGCCGCCGCGGGAGTTGGACACATTGGTTTGGTAGACAATGACATTGTTGACCTGTCCAATCTTCAGCGTCAAATTTTGCATACGACAAAAAGTGTTGGAACACCTAAAGTTGAATCAGCAAAGGATAGAATTTTAGCACTTGATTCAGGAATCAAAGTGTCAACTTTCAATACTCGATTTAATCCAAAAAATGCAATGGAATTGTTGGAAATGGGTTGGGATTTAGTCATTGACGGAACCGATAACATTCCCACACGATACCTTCTTGATGATGTCTGCAACTTGAATGAAACTCCTTGGGTCTATGGTTCTGTGTTCCAATTTGAGGGACAAGTAACAGTGTTTGGTTATCAAGGAGGCCCATCTTATCGGGATTTGTTCCCCGAACCTCCACCATCCAATGCTGTTCCAAGTTGTGAGGAAGCAGGAGTATTTGGTGTACTTCCTGGTGTTATTGGTTTACTTCAAGCAACTGAAGCCATCAAACTGTTGTTAAGGCTTGAAGTAGCACTTTCAGGACGTTTGCTCATTTACGATGCAACAAAGATGTCGTTCACCTTTCTGTCCTTTGAAATTGACCCTGAGCGTCCAAAGGTAACCGATTTGTCACATTCTGCCCCAATGTTTGATTCTTCCGAATGGTGCTCCCTTGACAACGATTCAAATGATGGTGACATTGAAAAAGAGGAAGCCCACGATTCAACAAATATGTTCAATCACATTTCAATTGCTGAAGTTTTGAAACGAAGGTCAAGTGGATGGAAACCTTTCGTCATTGATGTGCGTTCAGACGCCGAATATCAAGAAGAGCATGCTTCGTCGTGTGACCTTCAAGTTCCTCACGACCAAGTCGTGGCTGCTATTGATAAAATCCCCCCCAATCAAGATATTCTCGTTTACTGCCGTAGTGGAATGAGGTCACAACTTGCTGCAATGAGCATGCTGCAAGAGGGGTTGAATTCTGTAAGAGTGTACAATCTTGATGGTGGCATTATTGCATGGAAGGCTGCTGCACCTGATGAAATCGTCAACTGACGAGCAATGTTTCTCCACAAAACTTGCAATGTTTTGCATTTTTATCATGCCCTTCTTTTGAGCATGAATTACAAGCTCTTCGGTCTACTTCGCCCAATTTTATCAACTCTGATGAGACAATTCCAGTGGGGACGATGATAAGGCTATAACCAAGAACCATGATTGCAACGGCCAAAAATTTGCCCATTGGTGTTGATGGTACGGTATCCCCATATCCAGTACCAGTAATCGTTGTCAGTGACCAATATACGCTTTGAGGAATAGATGTGAAACCATTTGTAGGACCTTCCAAGAGGTACATCATCGCCCCGGATATGAACCCTAGAATAGTTACTGTGAATAGAAAGATGATTATTCGTGTTCTTGACTGTGAAATAGCTTGAATCAATACTTCTCCTTCGTCAATGTATCTACTGAGTTTCAAGACTCTAAACATTCTGAGTAATCGCATTGCTCGAAGGACTAGGAGGCTTTGTGCCCCTGGAATAATTAAACTGAGGTATGTTGGCAAAATTGCAATTAAGTCAATCATTCCAAAAAACGATGTAGCATATTTTTGGGATTTTTTCGTTGAATATAGCCGAAGTAAATATTCCAATGTAAATAGAATTGTGATGATCCATTCAATCATTCTCAATTCGGCGTGATAGTTTTTGTCTATGGAATCCACACTTTCAAGAGAAACTGCAACAATTGAGGCTATAATTGCTATGAGCAAAGCAACATCAAAAAATTTCCCAGAGGGAGACTCCGCTTCAAAAATAACTCGATGAATGCGCTCTTTCAATGGCCGTTGTTCACTTTGCATTATTTCGGCCATAATGAGCCTACCTTGGGATTTGTTTAAGGAAGGTTTTGGTAAAGTAAGGTTAAATGGTGAGTTTTGATACCACTCTCAAGAATACGGGTCCCTTTTGAGTTTCAAAGGGTGATATTGAAAGGTGCTCCTCTCTTCCTCAATTTGAGGAGGGGGAGAAGATAGCAAGAATCATCGTTGCGGATGAAAACGAAGGGCGGAGAAACCTTCTCGCCAACACCTTCGATAGGGAAGGCTTTGATGTTACAAGAACACCCTCTTTGAAGCAGACAGAAGCGACTGCAACAGTTGTATTTCCAGATGTTCTTTTACTAGAGAGTGAATGGGCTGAAGGCAGCGTATTAGATGCATGCCAAAGGATGAACGGATTGCCCAAATTCAGAAATAATACTAGGATTGTTATTCTTTCACGTACAACAACACCTGATTTTCTTTCATCTGCCGCTTTAGCAGGAGTGGCTGAAGTGATAGGAAAGCCAGTTGACATGAACCAACTCATCAGCCAAATTCAGCGCCATGCATCAAAACAATTTGTACCTCCTCCTGCAGAGGTCTCATCGAATCAAGGTGGCGGAATTGGGGGTCAACGCTTTGATGTTTCAATGACAATGAATGATAGCCAATGGGCCTTACCGATGCTTCGTAGGCTGGTTGAAGCAGGAAATATTGACGATGATTTTGTTCGTGATATTCAGGCCGAAATGCTTGGAGGTGGCGAGGATGAAGAGGAACCGACTTTGACTTCCGAAGAATTGACAACAATGATTCGTCTTTCTCTAAACCGTCTTGTTGGCTCTAGTGATTTAGAGTCTCAAGAACCTCCTAAAGAAGCCTCTAAAGGTCCATCATTTAGTTCAATAAGCAAAGGAAAATCATTGTCAGGCGGGGCGGGGCAGCCTCTTCCTTCATCTGGAGGCATAGGTGGTTCGATGGAAGATATTCTTGAAAAGCAAGCCCGAGAACTAGCAGAAGAAATAGAGGGGAAAATGGATGAAATCCTTGATGAGGAGCCAGAATATGTCTCTCTTTTGAACTCTGATGAACAGTCTTTTATCGATCCTGAAACACTTACTATGACGCAACTAACTACGGAAGTTGTCCATGACTTGTTGAAATTACTAAATCGACCAGGGGCAGTTTCTGACCTCACTCTTTTGACTCAAATTGAGGATGCTCTTTCTCTCACTGGAGATGTATTGGAAGCATTGCCTGTGAAGGAGGAAGAGGAGGAATGAATAATTCTATAGAAAGAGAGCATGATATTGCTTTTCGTGCTTTAATTTCTGCATTCTTCGTCAACTTTCTTGGTTATGCCTTCATTGTTCCGATCCTTCCATCATGGCAATCCCAATTTGATATTAACGCAACTCAAGCAACGCTCTTGGTTTCTTTATGGGCGGTTCCAATGTTTCTCATGGGGCCTCTATCTGGTAGAATAACAGACCGTTATGGGGCGGGGAAAACGATACTGACTAGCCTCATTCTTCTAACATTTTCAAGTGGAGTTTACTTGCTGGCAACAAACGAGTGGCTACCCCATCCCTTCCTTGCTCTCTGTTTTGCTCGTTTGCTTCATGGAGCATCTGGCGCAACCATCATGACAGCGGGTTTAGCTGCTGCATCGCAATTATGGCCAACTCAATTCGGTGAACAAGCAGGAAAGTTGCTTGGAATTGCTGCAATTGGAGGTTTGCTTGGTCCAGTTTTTGGTGGAGTTCTTTTCGCGTGGGGAGAAGCATTGGCTTTCGGTTTCCTTGCTTTTGTAACTCTTTGCATTATACCAATCGTTGCATTTGCAAGTAGGTCCATTGGGAAAGCACAGAAGCCTTCGCTTGGCGGAGCATCAGTCAAGGTTTTCTTTACCGACCCAGTATTACTCAGAGTTGGCATCCTCCTAACTATCACGACCATTGCTACAGGTGCTCTTGAAGCCGGTGTGCCTTTGTTTTTGAACGATACATTGGGATTAAGTTCTGCTGAAATCGGCGGCGTATTGTTGGTCATGGTACTGATGCAAGGTTTGGGCTCGTACATCTGGGGTAAACTCGTTGACCGAAACGGTCCAACACGTTACATGATTCTGGGATGGTCGGTAGTAGTTTTATCGCTACTCGGGGTTGGTTATGTGGGCTGGAGGTATACGGGCAATAACGCCGTATTTGGGATGATTATCTTATTGGGCGCCTTCCAATTTTCTATTGCAGCAGCACAAATCCCCATGCTCCCCATTATTGATACCGCCACCAATCGTGCTTTAGGAGAAGGAAATCCGGGATTGGCTTTTGGGGCATTCGGGACCGCTTGGGCAGCGGGGACCATTCTTGGACCGTTGTTGGTTGGACCCGTATTCGATGTGTTCCAATCTTGGGCTTTGGCCCTTGGAGTCCTTGCAATACCGGCATCAATAGCGTTGGTCATTACATTGAGGAATAGAGAAATGCTTCACGAGTGTTATGATTTAGAGATGCAGCGACGTTTGAATGCTCAATGAGTTCACACTTGGCAAGGGAGTCTATCCAAACATAGTATTGAAACGAAACACTCCCTAGCAGGGTTGAGGTGGCGTTATGTCTCAAGGTGATCTGCCAAAAATTTTCGGAGCCGTTTGGGCTCCAAAAGAGGCGTTAAAATTTGTTCAGCCGCTCCTGCAAGATGCCGCTCGTTCTGAAGTGCTATCTTTTGTTGCCCAACGGCATGACGCCCACCTTTTCCTCGTTGCAAATGTTTGGGACCATATGGTAAGTAACGAACCAAAACAGTTTGAAGGACCTTCATGGCACACCTTTTCAGAGCGTTTTTTGAATGGGTTAGAGCGAGGGATGAAAAAGCAAGCAAAAACCACGCTTAAAGACGAACTTGAGCGTGAAGTTGTTCCCCGTCGAAGCATGGGGCTGATGCTTGAGCGTCGGCGCCAATATTTTCTCATTGACATGCGATTGATGTTGCGCCGTCTTGCACACTACATGGCTATTACAGTGGCTAATCGCATGGAGTGGCAGCGGTACATGACTAGAACTCGCAACCTCGACACTTCGCTCAAAGAATTGTTTACAGAAAGAGTTGAGACTCCAGACGGAGGGACCTTTGGTGGCAAAGGATTCCGTTCCACATGGCAGGAAGGAGTTGTTGCTGTTGCTACTGCTCTTAACCGTCAACCAGATTCTCCTCGTGATGCTCGCCCAGGAGATGGATATGATGGCGATTTGGTCGCTCCGATGATTCGTGACATCGGTCTTTGCCTCGCAATGGGGGATACTGCCCTTGATGTGATGGCGGCAAATCTTGGGAAAGTAGGCTCCAACCAAAATGGAGGGTGGGAAGACGCTGGAGGCCGAGACTTGCATGTTGGAGCATGGCATGTAGGAGTATTACCTCCTACCGCACCACTTCCAATAGCCAGCGTAACAATGACTGGAATGGCTTTTGCCGCATGGCGCCAAGGGCTCAATAGATTTCATGTAGCGTGTATTGGAGAGGGGTCATCATCAAGCGGAGAGTTTTGGGAAGCAATGAATCTTGCCGGTGCTCGTGGACTTCCTATCACTTACATTCTTCAGAATAATCAAATTGCTCTAGACACTCCGCCTGCCAAACAATCAGGTGTTGAATTATGGGCAGATAAAGCGGAAGCGATGGGCTTCCCTTCTTGGACGATTGATGGCTCTGACCCTGCTGCCTGGCATGCATCAACAGCGGTAGCCCGTGAATATTCACTTGCAGGCGGTGGTCCGACACTTATTCATGTTGAAACCATGCGTGGATGCGGCCATGCTCATCATCACGATGATTTGTATCTCGGCAATCCAAGCGGGACTTCTCCAGGGTATGTGGACAAAGAATTACTTTCCTATTGGGAAGCTAAGGACCCCATTCCAAATCATCGTAACCTTCTGTTAGATTTGGGTGTTGATGAGAAGGACCTTGAGGCCATGGAATTGGAAGAACAAAAAGGAGTTGAAGAAGCCCGTTCTCTTCTTGATAAAATGGATTGGCCAGAACCTGAAACAGTGACAAAGGGCATCACTTCCATCCACGATGCAGAAACTCATGAGAGTCACCTAAATCGTCTTGCAGGAAAGAATCGGACAACTCTGGCAAAGTCCCCACTTGAAATTGGTGAGATTCAACTTGTTTACGCTGAAAAAGGTGGTTGGACGTATGCTCGAGCCATTCAGCAAGCAATGTCCGATATTGCTACCATATTTGGCAAGGATTGTGTATTCATCGGAGAAGATATGGAAGTTGCTGGTGCATTTGGAATGAATATGGCTCTAAAAAACGCAGGGCATGAAGATAAGTTAGTTGACATGCCTCTTTGCGAAGCAGTCATCGTCCATACAGGAGTTGGAGCAGCACTTTCAGGAATGCGGCCAATGGTAGAAATTCAATTTGGAGGTTTTGCTGCTTTGGGCTTTAATGCCCTCATTAACAATGCGTCCATGCTACGCTGGCGCTGGGGCGCAGATTGTCCTATGACAGTTCGTATTCCGCTTGGAGCCAGAACCCAATCTGGCCCATTTCATGCAAATATGATCGAATCCTGGTTCGCCAATGACCCCGGACTAATCGTTATCGCCCCAGGTACTCCTCAAGATGCCTACGATTTACTCGTTGAGGCATCACATCTACCAGACCCTGTATTGATGCTTGAGCACATCGGATTGTATGGATTGCGAGGAGGGCTAACCGGATGGGGTATGAACATCAATCAAAATGTGGACACTCAGTCGGTCAAAAAGCGAATTGAATCAGGAGATGGTTTGACCATTGGTCAAGCAAATATTGTTAGAGGTGGGTGCGATGTTACTCTCGTTACATGGGGTGCTATGGTTCACATTGCATTGCAAGCAGCCAATATTCTCTCAAAGGAAGGTATTGAAGTTGAAATTGTGGACTTAAGGACACTTATCCCCTTTGACGCAACCACATGTATTGAATCGGTTCAGAGGACAAATAGATTGGTGATTCTTCAGGAAGGGCAATGGTCAGGTGGGTTGGGCCATACGATACAATCTCGAATTTTGGAAGAGTGCTTCTATGACCTAGAGTCTGCGCCATGCGTCATCGGTGCCTTGGATACACCTGTGCCGTTTTCGCCACCGTTGGAAAAACATACTGTTCCTTCTCTTGAGCATGTGATTGATGTGGTTCGTACCTCGTTTCAATCCTAAGGCGTCATTTTTCTCGAAATGCGAGCCGTTTAACATCGCATGCAAGCCATGCTCCTAAAATCGTAGAGGTGCTGTAAAACAGGAGACTTGGCCACAATCCTGATACAATATTTGGTCCAAAGGTGCGTGCTGGGTTCATACTTGCTCCTGTTTCGGGACCGGCAAAGTATGCGAGAATTCCCACAGTTGCCCCTACCCACAAGGCGAGGACTGGAATAGAAGGTTCTCTCTGGACAACGAGGAATATGCTAAGCATCAAAATCATAGTTATGACAACTTCAATTGTGAACGCTTGAAGGAGTGTAAGATTGGGCGCAATAGTTGTTGGACCAGCGCCTCCTAGCAACATTGCAGCAAATAATGCCCCAGTCAATTGTCCACAGATGTAGAGTCGTAGTTGGCGGTTGTCAATTCTCCCCTCTCTCCAAAATGCAATTGATACTGCAGGATTGATGTGGGCTCCACTGATATTTCCAAACAGAAGGATTGCAAGGGTTACAGCAGCAGCAAAGGTGAAGGAAATCCACTCATGACTTGCGCCATAGTAAACACTTCCACAACCTAGGCCAACCATCAATGCGGTGCCAAGGAATTCAGAGATTGATTGGCGGGCCATATCCGTCGGGAGTAGGCCATATATTGAAACCATTTTGACCCTATAATGAGGGGCCAACCATGCGAATGGTCAATAGGGGAATAGTCTTGGAAGTGTCATGGGGGATGAGGCAGGGGTCATGGGCATTCCCCAGTTAGTCCTCAGTAACACCCTTCTCATCAATGGTGCTCTTTTCCTTGGCCTTCTAGTAATTCATTCAGGTATTGAAGAAGCACACCTTGATAGCGTGCCTGTCTCAATCGCTCTTTTGGTCATGGCCATGGCCTTGCTTATCAAGTCAGCAGATTTCTTCATCGAAGGAGCGAAAGGATTGGCTTATCGCGCAGGCCTTCCAGAGGTTGTAATTGGCTTGACAATCGTTTCAATTGGCACGTCACTTCCTGAAATTCTCGTAACCACAACTTCTGCCGCTGATATTCGTTTCCGGGGAGCAGATGCTCAATTAGCAGACTTTGCTTTGGGTGGCATTTTTGGTTCGATTCTCGTCCAAATCACCTTCATTTTAGGGTTTGTTGTTACTTTCCGCGGAGTTAAAATTCGCCCTTCTTGGGTCAAGCGAGACGGCCTTATTATGCTTGCATCCATTCTATTACTAACATTCTTTTTGATAACAGGAGACCAACTTAGTAGCATGGAAGGTCTTGTATTGGTGATTCTCTATTGCGCATACATCTACTGGTTATTATCTAATAGAGAGGAAATTTTGCGAGAAGAGACATCCAATGAATCAGAAATTGAACGCACCTCAAATTGGACTACTGCTTCGTATATTCTCATGGTCACACTCGGTCTTTTATTGGCTCTGTTCGCAGCACACCATCTGGTTGAAATTGCAAGTGACATGGCCTATGACCTTGCCATTCCACATGCGGTAGTAGGTACAACAGTGTCTGGTCTTGGCACCTCTTTGCCCGAACTTACCATTGCTTTCATGGCTGCAAAAAGAAGTGAAGGAGTAGCCATTGGAGCCCTTATTGGTTCTAATATCACCGACCCTCTCCTCTCCGTCGGCCTTGCTGCTATGATCAATCCCTTGGGGCTAACCAGTGGTGGATATCCCCTAACCATGTATCTCATAATTCCAGCAACTATTGTCGGGACCATCGTCGCTTTGGGAATGATGCGCTCACAATATGAATTCAAGCGATGGGAAGGTATTGCCTTAGTCGCATTTTATCTCATCTTTTTGGGACTCCTTGTCGCTCAAAGGCAAGGTATCCTTGTTCTTTGAAGGCGAGTTCGCTTGAGTTTGAATCCTAATCGCCTTAAGGGAGCGGCCCTTGGGTGAAACATGGTCGACTTCCAACTCGATGAGGTGCAAACGATGCTCAAAGAACTCGCTCACGAGTTCGCAGTTGATGAAATTCGACCTAATGCAGAACATTGGGATGAAGAATCTGTTTATCCGATTGAAACTATTCGTCAAGCGCATGAAATGGGATTGCTGAACCTTCACATTCCTGAAGCATATGGTGGTGCAGGTTTGGGTTCTCTTGAGGAAGTCCTTGTTAACGAGGAACTTGCATGGGGTGACCCTGGTTTTGCTACTGCTGCGTATGCTACGGCTCTCGCTTGTGCGCCTATCATTACAGGGGCAACAGAGGAGCAAAAGAATATCTGGTTGCGTAAAGTCACTGAAGAAGGAGCACTTGCCTCTTACGCCATTACTGAACCGGGAGCTGGCTCTGATGTTGCAGCCCTCAAAACCACAGCAATAAGAGAAGGCGATGAATATGTATTGAACGGTACGAAGATGTGGATTACTGGGGCTGGATATGCCGACTTTTTCTTTGTTCTTGCAAAAACAGATCCCGATGCTGGTTATAGGGGTATGTCTGGATTCATAGTTGAAAAAGACACGCCGGGTTTTTCTCTTGGTAAAAAAGAAACCAACATGGGTCAGCGATGTTCAGACACCCGTTCACTTTCATTTGATAATGTTCGAATCCCTGCAAGCCACCTCATTGGTGATTCTGAATCTGGGGGATGGATGAACGCTATGAAGGCGTTTGACATGAGTCGCCCTAACATCGCTGCCCACGCAACAGGGCTAGCAAGGGCCGCTTACGAGCACGCTTTGAATTATTCAAATGAACGCCAAACCTTCGGTAGTCCTCTTCATCAACATCAAGCCATTCAATTCATGCTTGCTGACATGAAAACCAACATTGAGGCTGCTCGTATGCTAACTTGGAAATCAGCATCAGAATTTGATAATGAGATTAGAAACACCGAATCCGCAGCGCACGCAAAACGATTTGCGGCCGATATGGCAATGGAAGTGACCACCAATGCAGTCCAAATCTATGGTGGATACGGTTATTCAGAGGAATATCCAGTCGCACGTTTGATGCGAGGCGCCAAAGTTATGCAGATCTATGAAGGTTCATCTCAGGTTCAGCGAATGATCATTGGTCGTGAAATCACCAAAGATATGTAAGTTCAATCTAAACTACGGAGAAAGTCCTCTTCCCTCTTCCAGATTTCATTTTCATCATGATGCCAAGGTGACGCTTCATTGATGTGTATTTCTTCTTCTTTTTCATCAAACCATTCTTGGAATTTAATATGTTCATGCAAATTGGCTTCTGCTTGCTCATCGTATGCAAATAACTCTGATATTTGGTCAGACTCTTCAACCAAATAAGTATTCATTTGGGCTGGTGTAATTGGGTCATACAGGAGTTCATGCTCAGAATAAATCTCTTCGTTATACATGACGCCTTCGGCAGTGAATTTGTAAACATCAATGAGTGCGTCTCTTGGAGCAATCACAAATTGAGCGATCAAACCGATGCGCACTGCCGTTCTTCGGTCATCTCTCAATCCCATTGCTAGGGTTGCGAGTCGGTCTCCTATGGGCATATTTCGACTCCGTCTTTCAGGATGGATGCAGATTCGGACCGAATATTTGTTCATTGCCAATAGGTCTGTTTTCCTTGGGGCGGCCCTCACATCAAAATTCCAATATACTCCCTTTTCCAAAACACCGTGTTCACTTTCTATTAGCGTGCTTTCGGGATTTGCCACGAGGGAATACCAACGTCTTGAGGTCCCTTTGACTCGAATTTTCGGCAAGCCATTTGGGAGATTAATCATCTCCATGTATTGCGAAGATTCGCAAATGGACTTGAGGAATTCAAGTCCACGCTCATGCGCTGCTTTTTTCTTAGCAGGCCATGATACTGGCATTTTCCATACCTTCATGCTGTTTGTTTTCTTCCACTCTATTTGAAGAAAATAGGAAAAGCACTTTTGCAGGTATCTCTTGGAATGAGCATGGCTCGTACAATTCCAGCCGTCATTCTCGCTGCAGGCGCTAGCAATCGGCTTGGTGAGCCTAAATCAATGATAGATTTTGCAGGTTTACCTTTGGTAAGATGGGCTTTTGACCATTTAGCAGCAGCTGGTTGTGAACCAATTTTTATTGTCACCCGTGCGGAATTATCTGTTGATGTACTTCTCGCAGTTCCAAATGCAAAGGTTAGCATCAATCCCAATCCTGAATTGGGTCGAACAGGTAGCCTTCAGAATGGTATTTCTTCTCTTTTCTCTGACCTTGGAAGTTTACCTAGGAAATTGGTGATAGCCCCAGTTGACCGGCCTGGTTGGAACGCGAAAATGGTCAAAGAATTATTGCTCCAAAAGCACACTGTTTGCCCATCCTACAAAGGCAGAAAAGGGCATCCTGTAGTCATCAATAGCGCTGATATGGAACAAATTCTTTCAGCTCCAAGCGACATGCCTCTTCGAGATATTGTTTCTTTTGTTGAAGTTTCAGTTGAGGCGCCATGGCTTCATCTCAATATCGATACACCCGAAGATATTCGTAATTTGGACGAACATAAGGCTGAACTTTTTGCTTATTTTCGGCAATGACAAGGGATATGAGGTTAAGCCGAGAGGGGCAAACATGACGGCTCGTGTACTTCAATGGGCCTTGGACCAATTGGATGGCCGAAATAAGGTAATTCTTGCAACGGTCCTCAATACTTCAGGAAGTGTTCCAGGCAAAACAGGTGCGCGTCTCGCGATGGCGTTTCCTGATTACAAGTGGGAAGGGACTGTTGGAGGAGCAGGGCTTGAGCACAAGATTCTCAACCGTTGCAGAACATTGCTCAAGGAATCAACATCACCTGCTGCTGAAGTGATTACTTATGGATTGAACAAAGGGGCGAAGGGCTATGAAGTACAACCTCTTGATTCACTGTGCGGTGGGCGGGTAACCCTCTCGCTAGAGGTGATGTTTCCTATGCCACACATCTTTATCATGGGCGGTGGACATTGTGGACAAGCTCTTGCAACATTGCTTGACCAATTAGGATGGCAGTATTCGGTCCACGATACTCGGTCTGAATTTGCATCAGTTGATATTTATCCAAATGCAGTTCTTCGTACATCGGTTGGAATTGACGGCCTTTTTGAAAATGAATCCTTTTCCACTATGGCTCGTTTTTCGGATGTCTTACTTCTAGGGCATGATTGGAGCGAAGACCAAAACAGATTGCTTGGGATGTTGAGAATGTTCAATGAAGATGGTGTTGTGCTTGATGGTAAGATGGCACCACGAATTGGAGTTATCGGAAGTCGGTCTAAGTGGGAAGCATTTCGTAAGGAATGTGAATCACAAGGTTATCCAGCATCCTTGCTAAATCAGGTAATATGTCCGATTGGATTGAACATTGGGGCAGAATCTCCTGAGGAAATCGCCGTTGCGATTGTGGCTCAAATTATGTCAGCATTCAAGAATAAAGACCCGAGTGAACCAACTTGGCGTCAAG
>DASCRS010000037.1:0-2804 GCA_034402455.1 Candidatus Poseidonia sp.
GTCTTTTTCAAATGAGGATAGATTGCTGAGAAGTACAATTGCCATAACCATTGACATGAGTATGAGGGACCAATGTTCTTTATTTCCTCCAATGCGTTCAGCGGTTTGATTCGTTGCTTGAAATGCAATCCACGCTAATGTAAGCAGTCCTATACAAACAAGAGGCGCCCGTAATCCCATGAATATTGGAGATGTTTCCGCCAACTCATAACGCTCGGAATAACTGGACCTTTCAGTGCTTTGTTCACCTTCACCCTCATCAAATAATCCAGTATCATTCGTTAAGGAAACTGCGAAAGGAGTCATGGTCCATGCCAGTTCGTGAGTTGAATTTGTGTAGCCCCCGTTCTCGTTGTACTCAACGACAAACCACTCTTGGTCAACTTGATACCACGGTGCAAATAAAGCGACCATTCCTGCCAAGGCCATGGCTCCAAGGGCTGCTTTTGTCCAATCCAATTGAAACCAATTTGGACCTTTTTCATCCGACCAAACCGGTCGTTCATCGTTGACAGCCTCGTACCGAAGGTATGAGAGATTGGATGCAGCACCAACTCCAGCGGCCAATACAAGCAAGACACTTATCCAAAACATAGCATTTGGTGCCCAAGAAATGGTGAACTGAGTCTCCATTTCATCATCCAATGTTTTGGAGATTTCACCCCAGGCGCCGAGATTTGGATCTTCGACATCTCCGTCCCAGAACTCTTCGAATTGGTTGTTTTGTACATCTGCGAAATCCTGTAAAATTGTACTGGTTATGAGAACTGAAAACAAGGCTATGATGGCAAGGCCAATTCCTGCCAGGGTTTTTCCATTCATGAATCGATTCGCATCCAATCGGTTGTTACGACTGCTAAATCCGACGATAAGCATGATCACAGAAAGCGTTGTTATCACTGTGATCAGAGTTGAAAGTTCTTCACCGATTTCACCGATTTCGCCGTAATAATCGCCACTATTGCCGTACGGTAACCTCTCTGTACTTTGCTCCCCGAACACACCTGTGTCTTCATAGTCTTCGGTAAACGGTTGAGTATCTACATATTCACGTGGGTAAAAATCAGTTGAAATCATATTTTCTTCTTCTCCATCGCTTGTCACGCTTGAATCTAGACTTGCGAAAGGGGTTACGTTGAGTAATCCCACCAATAAGAGTGCGACTAGTGGGCTCCAGTATGCTAAACGAGCACGCTGGGGCAATATTGAATCTTTCAGTCGCATATTTGTGTTGGGCATAATTGATGGAGATAAAGTTTCATCCGACAGGCACTGATTGATTTTACGTACAAATCAATAGCACCTTGCCGACAGGGAAGATAGGCGAAGCGAAACCTCAAGACGATGGCACCTGTTCACGAGACATGGCTCACCGCTGGCGTCCCCTCGCCCTTGCCCTAGTGTTGCTGTCCTCAGTATTGCTTAGCGGAAACCTTGCCCTTATTCAAACTCCTCAAGACGAAGCCAGTGCTTGGCCAGAGGGAAGTGCTGCATATGATAACATGGTTGAGATGGCTAACTTTGGCTATAGAAAGATAGACACATCGGCTAATGAGAATGCACGCAACTGGATTGCAAGTGAACTCGAATCAATGGGATACGAAGTAGAGCGCCAACCCTTTACAACCGCATTATGTACGAACTGTGAGAACATCGTGGTGACCATCAACGGGACGCTTGAGGACGATTGGCGGGTTGTTGGCGCCCATCACGACGCCATTTGCTATTCGCCCCCTCCATTGATCGGTCAAACTTATGCAACCTGTGAAAGCAGTGGTGCATACGATGACGGAACAGGTTCAGGCGCTCTATTGGAATTGGCTAGGACCTTTTCACAGTGGGAGCAACAACCGCTTCACACCTGGAAACTTGCTTGGTGGGATTATGAGGAATGGCAGGGCAGTGGAAGCCCTGAAGGAGGAGGTATGGGAAGCCTTCACTTTGTTGAACAGCAGATTCCTGAAGAAGTAAATGTCACTTACGTCAACCTAGACATGTTTGCACTTAATTGGCCAGTACCCACTCCTTTTGCCAGTCAACTAGCAGGATGTGATGAAGACTATTGGACTTTGTACATGTTTACTTCACCAGTTGATGATTGGTCCTATTACGAGGACAGAGGACTTGTTGTTAGCGAAGAGATGCAAACTTACGCCTCATGGTTTCAAAATCATCTGAAGACCATTAATTCAAACCTCTCCCACCCAGAAGAATGGGTTAGAGTAATTGACGACACCAAAGGAAATTCAGACCATTATAACTTCATCATGAATAACCACACTGCAACATGGATACGTGGTCAACATCAGTATATTCTTGAGGAGGGTGATGCCTGTGAACAGACCCCTAAGCATGCCCAAAGCGATAGTGTGGCCACTATCAACACGATGGCTGGCGGAAGAGCAAATGTTGAGGCAGGCTTGCAAACAGGATTGGATATCGTAGCGACCATGGCGTGGTGGGACTACAATGCCGCCGCTCTGGACAATGAGGACACCTCGGAATCCTCTGCGATGGGAGAGCAAAGTATGGCCACCATCGTTGTCAGTATTCTTGCAGTGCTCGCTTTGGTCGGTCTACTTTCCTATGGATATCTGCGTTTTTCATCTGGTGATGAAGAAACCTAAGTGAGACTAATTCTTTGATTAAAGATATCTTTATTAGTATCCAAGGGTTACGAATTTTGTGACTTTTAATACACAAAACGCCTTCAATTTAGCCCAGAGTTGGCTCAATTGCAGAAACATCAACGCACGGATGGTCCAACAAGCACAGATAAGGGCGCAAATTGTCGCTTTAGGGTT
>DASCRS010000038.1:0-10570 GCA_034402455.1 Candidatus Poseidonia sp.
CTATCTTTGGATTGCGTCTCGCCGTATCCGAATTCTGCCATGACTCTTCCCACCGTTGTTTCTAAGGCTAGTTCACCCTCATTGGCATGATGCCAATCTTGATTCAAGGCAGGGGTATTATTTTCAAAATTCATAGGATTTCGCAATCCAATCTCAACGATTCGGTGCATCATCAAACCGAATTCTGTGGGTAAAGGCCATCGCTTTTCGAACGACGCCGTGGCCTCAAACGGTAACGAAAACGGCTCGGATGTCCAGCCCTTAATATGTTCAAGCCAATATCTTCGTGGACAAGCATCCGTTGCGTCCAAATGGTGGGCTGCGCCTTTGATGGTTTCTCGCAGCGGATGGATAAGAGCCTCTGTCTCATCCTCAACAATTTTGGCAGAATCAAGGTGCTGCTCCAAAATTCTAAGTTGTTGTTGAGGCGAGGGTGGCGTCACTTGTCCGAAGCAATCGGTATGGTGGTAAATCCGAATACCAGAAACGCCGTGTTCTCCAAGTGGGCTATTGAACAATAGATCTGATGGATTGAGAGAGACTATCGCTTTTGACGGGCGGTACATTGAGAGAGAAGTTGCTTCAATATCCCCTGGAAGAAGCCATGGAGAACCTTCGCTCTCTGCGGCCCAAGCAGCACGGCGCAATCCCTCTATCCACATTCTACCCATCGTTCTCGGATCGGGTTTTATGGTTAGGGAAAGTTCCCCTGTTTCGTCATCAAATGTTGACTTATTAGTTGGCGTACCAGTGATGATAAGGCGGTCTTTAACTCTGGTAAGGGCGACATAAAATTTTCTTCTTAATTCGGCTTTATCCTGAGCTGTATTCATTTGACTTGCAAACGCCCATAGTCCATCAAATGGGCGCTCGTGGGCCATCCATGGTTGAATTCTACCCGATACAACTTGGGGCGTGACCAATACATTATCCTTGACCGAAGTTGTAACATCTGCCTTTCCTGCTGTGAATATGCCCGAGACAATAACAACAGGGGCTTGGAGTCCCTTTGAGCCGTGAATTGTCATGATTTGAATAGCGTCCTTGGTTGGCTTGCTGATTGCTTGAGGGCCTTTCTTTTCAAGTCCAATCAACTCTTGAAGGCGACGATAAATGGCCATGATAGAGTGTCCTGTATCTTTACCAATACTATGAATCATCCCGAGCCAAGCCTCTGCATGCTGCCGCTCAGCATCGTCACTGAAGGCGACAAGTAGGTCGGAATAATCGAGAACCGCGTCGATTACATCATAGATCGCGCCCCATGAAGTAAGTTGGTGCAAATGGCCAAGGAGTGAAGCGACAATTTCATTGGGCGCATGTTCGAGAAGCACATTCCAAGTGGATTGTTCATTCTTCAAGCGACTAAAGGCTGTGTGAACTTGAGTTTCACTCATTCCTACAATTGCCGAGCGAGCAAGTTCAATACCTGCTTTTCTAGAAAATGGATGGGCCATGAGTTCCAAAATCGCCATCAATGGTTGAACAACTGGTTGCATGAGCAACAATCCCTGTCGGTCAGCCATGACTGGAATTCCTCGGGCCCTCAAACGCTCAAGAAGGTCGGGGAGGTGCCGTCGTGAATTGATAAGAATCATCACATCTTCTGGACGGATTTGTGGACCGGTTTCCTCAACCTCTTCCCATGAAGCATCAACTGAGTTCCAAATCCGAGTACCCGTTGGATTGAGGAGGGAATGCAAGCGGTGCGAAAGCAATTCATGTTCCAGTTGAACGCTTGATGCATTAGGATTTTCAAAAGTATTGAGTGGGGTGTCGAGGTCAAACGAGGCAGGGTGGAGGTTTCCCTGAATGGGTAAAAGCCATTCCAAAACTCCAGGCACTTCAGTCTCTCTAGCTGGATGAAGTCGCTGTGCTTCTGCATGCCAATCTCCAGGTAATGCGTGATGGTGGGGCGCAAATACTTCGTCAAAAATTTCGTTCATTGTCTCCATCAAATTTGGCCGGGTACGATGATTTGATGTCAAATCAATATGTCCCTGTTGTCTTCTTTCAAGGCGTTCACCAATTATAGTGGAAGTGGTTTGCCCATCCTCCCATGCATAGGGAACATAACTGTGAGGCGCTGAGCCTTCCACTTCGTGTTCATTGCTGTAGGAGCCTGTTTCTCCGCCCGCTCCAATGGGACGAGGATCTCTTCCTTCTCCGCTCCTGCGGAGATGATTAAGACTTGATTCATTTGCCTCAACGCCATTGCAATATCGTACCATTGCAACTGCACGACGCATGACAGAAACCTCTGCTTGTCGGAAACGATAGATGCTTTGCTTCATGTCTCCCACGATGCAAATGGTTGGGTCCCAAGCACCAAGAGGGCGGGGGGGGTCGTCACTGTGACGCGCCCTGCGGCCCCACAGACGTGCGAGAAGGCGGTAATGAGATGGGTTCGTATCTTGATATTCATCGATAATGAATGCGCGGAATTGTCTTCTCAATTCTCCTAGGATTGCATACCTGCGATGGAGGTCTTCTTGGAGCGAGGGTTGGTCGTTGAGCAACGTAATTGCTCTAGAAATATGGTCATCACTCCAAGGTTCATCACCTAAACCATCCAGAACATCGATCACTTCAGGGGGATAGCGGTGACGGCATATATCTGGGCATCTTGCAAGTAGAAGGTCTGCGGCAAACCGTTGAATGTCATCAAAGTCATGCATTCCTTCCAAAGATTTTCTTCTCGCTAGGATTTGATGGCAGCCTCTGTGAACGGTAATGAGGTCACTCAAAATTTCCATTTGCAAATCTGCTGAGACATATGTCCCACCCTCAACTGGCGTAGGGCCAATAGAAGGAGGAAGGGGTGTCAAACGAAGCGGTGAATCCAACGGCATCCCATCGTAGCCATCGCCGGGGTTTAGCAAAAACGCCGATTCGGCTAGAAGACGAACTAGGTTTCCGATTGGAGATTGCAACTCCGCCTTCATAGTCGCTTGTAAATTAACGCTACTTGCATAGAGGGCGTCTCTATCGCCGCCGTTCATTCCTTTGACGTTTGATTTCGCTAACAAACCACCAGGCCACTTGTCATTTGATGGAAGATTATTGCGTGGGAAGAAGGTGCAGGGTTTTGCGTTGAGGCCAGAAGAACTTGCAAGACCAATCATTGCTTTCCACATCCAAACCAACTGTTGGGCGGGGTGTTCAGGAATTGGGCTGCTCACCAAGCGAGCAAGATGATTGAAGCGAGTAAGCGTCGTACCTAATTCATTCTCAATCGGTTCAGTACAACTAGATGTATGGGGTAAGAAGAGTCCAATCCATGATTGTAAAAGAGGTGCAAATCGGTTCATGAAGGGCGGAAGTTCCTCAGCGATTGGTTGGGCAATCATGTCCAACAGTAGAGTCACTGGTGCAGGACCTCTACCGTTCCAAGAAAACCCTAAATCTTGTGCACGTTGTATCATCGAACGATGTGATTGTTCAACAAATAGCGATGTATTCAACATTCCATTGAGAACAACTTCTGCAGGTTCTTGACCCCCCAAACGGGTAACGAGCCGATTTCGAGACTGTATAAATTCGTGTTGATGATTGAGAACTCCTGCATCTGAAGCGTCATCTGTTGTTCGTATACGCCAAACGGCATGCATTGTATCGCGTAACATCAATGGCGCTCTCTCTTCGGGAACTTGGTCGCTCGATGGATACAAGGCTACCATGTCAATATAGGGGCGAACCAAGCGGTGGAGAAACGCGTCAATAGTTGAAATTGGAGCTTCATCGAGGCTTGATAGGAGCATTTCAACATCGGCATCTTCTCGAATTCTCGGGTCAAATATTCCCTCTACGTCTCCTTCTTTGGGAAAATGTGCTCGGCTTTGCGCAAGGCGATTTCGTATCCTGGCCTTGAGTTCTGCTGCTGCCTTTCGCGTAAATGTAATGGCAACAACCTCGGAGGGAAGTAGTCCTTTCCAGGCTTCAATGTCCGTGCGTTCTCTTTTCGGAGCGCGTAATGAGCCATGTCCTACAAGTGGGACTCGTGGGCCTGCGGGCGTCAAATGTGTGGCTCGTTGTTCGTTGGCCAGCAAATGCTGAACATAACGTTCGGCCATAACTGTCGTCTTACCAGTACCTGCGCCAGCATCCAAAGCAATGTGCTTGTCTAAATCCAAACCAAGCCGTTGGCTATTGTTGAAATCGACCATCAGTATGAGCCTCCTGAAAACGAAGACACTGAGCATGACTGGCGCGTCACACAATAATTACAATGGGTGCCTGGTGTTGGATTGACTTGCCCTTTATTAGCGGTCTGAATGGCACGTTGTGCTGTCTTAAGACGCTCATACATCCATGTGCGGAACGGTGAGCGGCGCAGTCCTTTTTCATCAAGGGCCGGGAAATGAAGAGGGAGATATTGGGTTGCATGCCCCACCTGCAATTCATCAATGACCTCCTCAATATCACTGTCTAATTCAACATAATGGACAGTTAATTCTCCGATTTCAGTCGCTCCGACTCCGATAACACGGTCACCTGGATGGGAGATTTCCCATGCTCTTGCATACAATGCAAGCTGCAATTCTTCAAACAGACATCGTAAATGACGTAACCCTCGCTTTTTGATGGCCGGGCCCCGAACTGTTTTCAGGTCACGAATGATTACAAGTCGTTTCGCAGCGTATGGGGTGCCGTCCAATGGAGCCGGTTGTATAACCTCGGAGTCTACATCAAGCACCCCGTTTTTGGTCAAAGTTTCTCTTTGTACATCACTCAAAACCACGACATCTACGCGATCTGCATAACCAAACATTTCGAAGGGCGACGGTTTGCCAGTGTCGTCTGAAGCGTCAATACTGACGTTCTTTCCACCAGTAAGAGTCTTCCACTCACAAGCGACTGGGGCTGCGTGCTCAAGATTTAGGTCGGACTGGTACATTCGGAAAAGACGACCGCCAGGTACAATGGATGCGCCAGATTCCTGATATTCATTCCATTGCGCGGGTGTTGCGTCGATAAGGTCTCTTGTCCGGTGGACCGATACTGCATTATGACGGCCCAGCCATTGGACATGCTCGCTTAGGTGCTCAAGAATGGTGTTCCATCCCGCATCAACATCTCCCATTGGCCCATGGTGAAGAGGTTCTATTCGCTCTAGTTCAGAGCCACTCATCATGACTCCGTGACCCGAAAGAATGGCCCCTTCAACTTCGTGTGCGAGAATACCCTGTATTCTGAAATCAACATCTTCTGAAACACCTTCATCATCATTCTGCGCATTCAAAAATTGTGTCATCCATGCACTTCTTGGACAACGAAGCCACTTCTCAAGGCGGCTTGGTGACCATACCTCTCGCTTCAATGAAGCATCTATAACGCCGAAGCGATGATTGAGAGTGAGGGTGGCAGGAGAATAAACGGGTAGAGGGCGTGGGTCTACACTCAAAGATACGACCTTTTCTTGCTTATGCCCAAGGTGAGGCCATTGTGGCGCCCCACTGCCAGGAGCTTTTGCAGAAGAATGAATTGGTCTGAGATTCAAAGAGTCAATTCCAAGAATATGAGAACGATGGTCCCAAGACAAGGAAGTTCCCGCCTCTAGATTTCTCAACGAGGGTTCCCTTTGTTTGCGATCGCCTTGAATTACGCCTTCAAACGAATTGACGAGGGACGGAGGATTATTGAGTTCTGAACGAGGTTGTATGGATTGTTTTAGGTCCATGCCCAATTGTTGTCTCTCATCTCTTGGGAAGGGGCCATGACGAATTTTACGGTTTATCCCACTTTCATCAACAAGCCATGAACTGCGTGGTACAAGCCAACTCCCCTGCCCAAGTTCTCTTGACTTCCATTCCCACCGCCTATAAGCCGATTCTCCTTGATAGGTTGAAGATGGTAAAAATGCAGGTGGGTCGCGCATTTTGTCCCATTCCCCAGTTCGGCGTATATCTGACAACCATTCAGCAAAAGGCGCACTGGGTCCTCCTCCGTCTTCATGGGTGGAATCAAACATAACAACATGGGGGGCTGCATTGAGCAAATGCCGGAAATGGTGGCGTCCTTGGCGTATGAGCAAGTCCGTTTGAAACATTCCGAGTTCAAGTTGTGCTTTAGCATCCAACCATGGAACAACAGAAGTTTTCATCGGCCATGCATCTACGTCAAGTCCAGCTAAAATAATAAAATTAGCTTCAAGCCCCATTGCTTCTTTTGGTGTGAGGACTTCTAGACCATTCGTTTTTATTTTCGTGCTTGAAAGCGAAGTAATCTTCCCCACATACGCCAGCAATTCAATGAATTCGGGTCCATTGAAGGTTGATTTTTCACCGCTACGACTCATGGTAGAATGTATCTTTTGTATGGATTCCAATAGTGTGTGAAATGTTCCTAAACTTCGGTCAAATGGGGCTTTACGGTTTTGTAAAGATTCAAAATCAAGCCATTTTACAAACTGAATTAACCATGATGTCCCATTATTTGGAGATGGAGGAAGTGGGAGTTCAACTCCAGTACTACAACCAACCACATCATACCTAAGCATGTGAATGTCCTCGCTCATGAGCAATGGCTTCCATGAATGAAGTAAGCAAGAAAGCCACCATTGTGTCTCCTCAAGTGCTTGCCTTTGTTGCTCTGGGTGACGTTCGGTAGCAGAAGGTTTGGCCCGAGAAAGGGCATTGACCCATCTCGATATTGCCCCTGGGCCTCCAAGGACATGGAATTGCTGAGCCATGCCTTGCAGAATCTCGGGATGCGGCCTTGGCCGCCACGAATCCTCTGTAGGGTGAGATAATTTTGGAAACATGTCATTCACAAGCGGTAAAGATGTGGAATCCATGACAGAATAGAGGGCGTTTATTCCCCATGCGCTCATGCCTTGAGAAAGTCGGGCGGCTTGCATAAGAGCGTGAAACAAGGGTTGCCCCTCAAGTAAATCTGAATTTGAATTCCATTGGATGCCGAGTGTACCGAGCCCTTTAGTCCAAAGATGGGAGCGCTCCCTTGCTGCCCCGTCAATAATTAAGATCCGGCCTGCGCAATTGCGCCGGTATTGCTTGACGAGTTCCAGTGTTGCGTTGATGATTTGCTCGCGGTCGTCAACTGCTATTCTCGTAAATACTGTATTTTTCTCCATGCCAACTGAAGTCTTCCATGATGGGCTAGGGGCTTTCCAAACAGTATGTTGAGGAACCCACAATGGAAGAGATTCCTGAGTACAAGGGTATTCATCAACAAGGAAAGCGCCATGATGGCCAAGGCGAAAAGAGCCAGGATTTATCAGTTGATGTATTGGAGTAAAGCGGGAAAGAGAAAGAAGAATTGCGCGCTCAATTTCAGTAAAATCTGGGGCGTGATCAAGAAGAATGATACCATCTAGGTGAGTGAAATGGAACGGGGGCGTTTCAGCAGCCTCGAGAGCCTGTAAAACATGGCGAGGAAGTAGCACAGGCAATGTCCCTCCGTGTTCACGTTCAAATGAGCGGAGAATCTTGTCATAAGCATCAATCCCTGGATTGTTTTCCCAACTAAACGGGTCCAAAAGAGGGCTTAAATGATTATGCAAATGCTGCAATCGTTGCGTTTTTTTCATGTTCCAAGGTCCGTTAATTCCAGTATGCAAAAGTGGAAATTTTTGTTTATCCCCCGCGACAATACATCGCTTATGAATTGCAATAAACGAAGAAGCCTCATCATCCAATAGCACTGGTAAACGAAAATCGACATGAAGCAAGCGAAGAAGTTGATTGAGTGTGATGTGAAGCTGTGGATTGGGCGCTTGCCCTCTCTCTTGAAGACATTCAAGAACATCATTACGATGCAAATCGGTGGGATGGATGACCATCAGTGAATGAGAAGATTGGCCTGAGAGGCCATCGAGCAACCAAGGAGGGAGGCCACAACCTGAGGGAATAAATTCGGAACTAATTTCTGATTCGAACAAGATTTCAACCCCCGCTTTGAAGAAAGTGTCCACCCTTATTGAAGGTGGTGTGTTAAATAAAAGGAAAAAAACGACCCTTATCACTCACTAGAAGGATTCATGTTTTATAGGTGGACGCTGATGGGTTACTCCGGCGGGAGGAAAGATGCAATGAGTATTTGGCAAATATTCGGCCTTAAGATTACTCTAAGGTTCTTTTTGGTTATTTGCTCAGTGGGCATTTCACCACAACACTTATATAGGGCGCAGTCTAATAAGAATATGTCTTGATTAGAAAGTGTGGTTTTTGGTGGGGAAAAAATCCCGACCTTTATAACCCCTGGAAAACATGAACAAGAGGAGTTGAAGAAAATGGAAAATAAAATTGAATGTGATGAATGCGGCGGGACTGACTTTGAAGAGGACCGTGCTCGTGGAGAGATGACTTGCGAAGCTTGCGGGCTTGCTGTGAATAACTATACTAACGATGCTGATACCAACAGTTCAATCAGTATGGGTGAGCACCGAACACAGGAATCATTGGACGCTTTCGCCAATAATCCAAACGCCGCACAAGGTGGCCGAATGAATCCATTTGGCGACCGCACTGACCACGCTGGAAACCGCCTTACACCCTCTCAGCGCCGCGTCTTTATTCGCTTGGGACGTGCTGACCGCTCAAGTCAGCGTGAAAAAGACCCTATGTGCCGTGAAGTCAAAATGACTCTTGCCCGGATGTTTGGTGACAATCTGGCTCGCGCCACAACCCATCTGGCTGACGCCGCTTGCCGAAAATTGTCTCCTGAGCGTGAAGCAATTCGAAGAACTCTAAGGTCTGGTGAAAAAGCAATGTTGAGTTGTCCAAAAACCTCCATTACCCGGAAACCTAAAGGTATCCGTGGAGATACTCACCAAGACAACTTGCAAATCATGGCTTTGGCTATCGCAATTCTCTCTCATGAATGGCTCAATACACCTGCATTCAACCCACAAGTTGTTATGGCCCAATATGGAATATCTGAGGCCCAATTTAAGAATGCCAAAACTACTATTTCCAAGTCATACAAAGCCCGTTGCAGCCAAGGATGGGCCACAACCCCTACAAGTATCACCCGAGGTGCTTTGCGGGCTGACAAACTAGACATCGCTGCAGAGAACCTTGACGCTGTTTTGTCTCAGCAATTTGCTGAAGAAGACCTTGAGCTTGTAAATGCAATGTTTTGGGATATTATGACCGACCTTGAGGAGCCAACTGCAGAAGGGCCCCTTGCAAATGTTGCCGTTGGTTATGTAGCAGGTTGCGTTATGTACGCAACACTTTGCTTGGCTGGTCTAAACCATGGCAACCTCGGCCGAGTGGCTGGAGCCGTTGGTCTTTCTCCTGCTGGGTTGACCAACCGTCTAAGTGACATTGAGAAGCGAGTATTTACTGGGAAATTGCCCGAAGGAAGCCGCATGTTCTCTCAAGTTGATCAACGCAATCTAGAGCCATCCTCTGATAAGAGCCAGGTTGATGAAGGCGCAGAAGAATGAATGCGTGGATAAGTTGATTTCATATTCCTCCCCTTCTTGGGAAGGTTATGCGCCCTGCACTAACGGTATTAACTTCGTTGATGTTTTTTACCTTATGTGCTCCAGTGGCACCAGCATTGCCTGCTGAATCACTCGATCGCGGGATGATGTTTGGAGGGCAATGGGCTAATTCAAATTCAACGTCCACTATGTGGTTTGACAATCTGTCAAGCCTGCCCGCGGTTGTTGAGGTTTACACAGCAACATGGTGTGAAAATTGCGTTGACGTTGAGCACGCTTTGGATGAGGTCCAGGACGCTGGTTTGTTGAAGCAATATCATATTCACCGCGCCATAGGTGAATCCCAGGATCCGTTTGGAACCGATACTCTTGATAGTCGCTGGAGTTCAAAATATGGCAAGAATGCCCCTCCTGCAGTCGTGTTCAACGGCTCGATGAAGAAGATTGGGAGTGTTACCGACGAAGCTTCGTTAACTGACGAATATACTGGTCTTGCTTCCACCGACCTTCAACTTGGCCAGGGGACGACAAGTTTCAACTGGGCTTCCTACGGCCCAAACACTGGAGAAGCTGGTTGGAATTTGGATATTGATGCAAAGCATCTTGAGAACTCCACCCTCAACGTAAGCGCTTGGATTGTTGAGGCTAATGCGGAATTTGAGGAAGGTACGAACGGTTTAGGCACATATCCGCATATTGTTCTTGAAATCATACCGTTGGGTTCGGAATTACAGGGTAGCACAACGATTCAACTTCCATCGCCCCATGATGGTGATGACCTTCAGGTTCACCTAATCTATGAGATTATGCCGATTGTCGAAGAAGTTGAAGAAACACCAAAACTAAATGAGATAGAGGGGGATTCTGTTCTTCCGTTCCTATCGCCATTTACTTTGATTACCCTATTGTTCGCAACGGCTATGCTGCACGAATTTCGCCTCAACCAAACAACTCGTCAAGGTCATTATGTCCATCATCAAATTCGCCCTGCTGATTTCGTTGCCTAGGCGTGTCGGTTAAATCTTGATGCAGTTGCCATGGATACCTTTCCACCTTATCAGGTGCTCGGCAAGCGTCTGCATAATTCCACCAACGAGGTGGCGCGCCACGTACATTTTGGCGTCGTTGGGTATCAGCAAGAAGGTCAGTGAGGCGAAG
>DASCRS010000039.1:0-6833 GCA_034402455.1 Candidatus Poseidonia sp.
GCCAAAACGAGAAGGCTGTCACGACCAAGAGAAGAACTGGTGAGATATCGAGAGCGCGACCTGCCCACCGTGTTTCAATTACATTACCCCACATCTGTTGATTGGTTAGTAAAAGAACTGACAAGAGGATAAGCATGGTCGGGTCAAGCAAAATGAATCCGAGCACAAGAGGGGGAATTGTTGCAAGAAGAGAGCCTATGTAAGGCACATAATTGAGTAAAAATGTTAGAAGTGCCCAGGTAAACCACAAATCAATACCAAATAATAACATGATTACGCCTGCACAAAATGCTGTTCCAAAACCAACACCTGTTTTGACAACAACATAGGTATTGACACTGGCTTCAATTTGGTCACGTATCATATGAACACGTTCAGAAGTACCACCTGGCCATGCTCGTTCAATTCGTCCAGGAAGAAAACTCGCTTCAAAGATAATAAACAGCAAAAAGAACAAAACAGTCACTCCCATGATAAAGATAGAACCAACACTAGAGAGAATTTTGCCAAATAAATCGGAAATATCCGATTCTTCAGATAGTACGCCCATAGTGGCTAAATCCTGATTGAAGGACCCCTCCTCAGTTGCTCCGTAATCCATGAGTGTCTTGCCAATGAGCGGAGAATCTTTCATGTTAGCCCACCGTTCATCCAAAGACTGAGTATACTCATCAATCGTTGCTTCATCGTCAGCCATAGCGGCTGCTTGTTCATAGGCGAAAAAGCCAGCACTGAGCACAATGAGAATGGCTAACATTAGCATTGTGATATAAGAAAGCATGATTGGAAATCCCTTATTTGATAGCGTATCTGCGCCTGGTTTAAGCACAAAGTAAATTCCCAAAGCAATGAATAATGGCTGAAGAACATCTATCAAATAAATCAGCCAAACGGTGACCAGTGTCATCAAAATTGCTGCGTGAGAAAACATGCCGAGACGGTCTCGGAAATTGTGGCTATCCCAAATATGGCCATTCTCTTCCATGAACAGGCTAAAACATACACCCTATTGAAAACATCTCAAGTTTTCATTCTTCAGATTTGAGATCTTTTGAGCGTCCCGATTACAATCGGGAGCGGCGTAAGATGGGGGATGCGCCAAGTAAGGATTGTCGAAATTAGCATTATTAATCCACAGAGATGAAATGCAGTGTGGTAATCCCAAGGAAAAGTCCCTCTGACAGTGAGTTCCCAGACAATACCACCCGTAAGAGGGCCGAGAATACGAGCAAAAGCGCCCAGAGATTCTTGTGCTCCCATCACCAAACCGAGTTCATAACCTTCGTGGCGAGCAATTTGTGTAAGATATGTAGAAGATGAAGGTTGGAATATTCCGTTGCCTATGGCGATGAGTGAACACACCACCAAAAGCCCTAGCCAAGCACTTCCTGCTTGCGTATAAGGGATCAAAGCCAGCCCAAGACCTGTTGTCATCGCCGCATAAGGGATAAGACGACGTGTCCCAAATTTGCGTGTGAGTGGGCCAATAAGAACACCTTGTGTGAAAATTCCAAAAAGGCCAATCATTGCAAATACCCTCCCATTGTCTTTCTCACTGAATCCTAGGCCTCCACTCGCGATATCCATCTCAGTGTAAAGAATGAACACCGCATGCATCACTGTAAATCCGAGTGTAAAGAGCATAGATACCCATATCATCGCCCCTACGCTGCCTTTTCTAAGCATGGAAATAGAATTCGTGAACATGCTTTTCATTTCTACACCCCACGAACGACGCGTATGCTTTGACTGGGCACTTAGATCAAGTGACTCAGGTAGATAACCAAGAGCCAAGATGAATGACCCTGCAGATAAGAGGCTCGCAATAACACACGGAAGAAGGTAAGGATAGGTCTCAAAGACCGTTCCAACAAAGAGGTCCCATCGCTCAGCTGGGCTTGAGAATTCACCGCCAAGGAATGGACCGATGGTAAATCCAAGACCGAAAGCAGCCCCAATAAGACCCATGCGTGTCGCCAGTTGTTGAGGGGTACTAACATCGCCAATATAGGCACGAGCAACCGCAATGTTTCCGTTGAATACGCCTGCTAGAAATCTTGCTCCAAATGCAAACATGAGGGTATTAGAAAATCCGAATGCAGTAAAGAATACGGTATTTCCCACAAGTCCAATCATCAAAACAGGTCTTCTCCCAATTCTATCGGATATCGCACCCCAAAACGGAGAGAATAGAAATTGTGCGGCAGAATATGAGGTCATCAATAAACCAACCCAAAGACCAACCTGTACGATTCCTTGGGCTTCGGCTAAGTCCTTGACTAGATAAGTCAAGAATGGAATAATAATTCCAAAACCTATCATGTCAATCATGGTTACCATGAATAACACAAATAGAGCCGCTTTACCGGTTGATGGTGCTTGTTCGTGCTCCATCAACTCACCGCTCTTTCGCACTGGCCTCTTGCTTTTGTAGTCGGCGATTGGTTTCCAACAACTTGGACTGTTTTATGCCCAAATCAAACCAACGAAATCTTTGATTGTACTTCAGGAGTCAAACGATCAATTACCGCTTCAAGACGCTCTACAAGGCTGGCCTTCTGCTCATGCTTGATGAGAGCACACATCATAACCTCATCAAGGGTGTCAACTGCAACAACTTCTACCATCTTTTCAAAGCGGTCATCGAGGAGAACATCTTGCATATTCGCACGGGGGACTACGATGGTTTTGACGCCAGAACGTGCTGCTGCTTCGATCTTAGCAGTCACTCCACCAATTGGGAGTACTTCACCACGAACGGAAAGAGAACCAGTCATAGCCAAATCTTGGCGGATGGGAATGCTTTCTAATGCTGAGATAATTGCAGTAGCGATAGTAATAGAAGCAGAATCACCATCAACACCGTGTGTATCAACAAATTGAATGTGGATGTCGTAGTCAGAGATGTCTTTACCAGTAAGTTTCTTGATGACTGCACTCACATTGGTCACACTTTCTTTAGCGAGGTCCGATAGACCTCCAGTTGCGTGAATCTTGCCTCCACCACCCTGTGATGGAGTCACGAGTGCTTCGACTGGAAGCATAATTCCACTGAAATCGGAAAGACCAGAATTGGCTCCTAATACTGCAAGTCCATTTACACGGCCAATACGCTCTCCAGTATTGACTATCATTGCGTAATCTTGACGGCGCTCAATCATTCTATCAGCGACTTGTTGTTCTAATGGCTTGGCGATATTGCGTGCACCAAGAACATGCTCTGCGGAAGTAAACGGAGCACCTTCCTCTACTGCAAGATCTCCAGCAATTCTTACAAGTCCACCAAGTTCACGCAAACGCAGTGAAAGTTTGCCTCTTCGTCCAGCTCTTCTTTGGGCTTCTCGAAGAATAATTGCGACGGCACTCTTGTCAAAGTGAGGAATTTCTCTAACGGTATCCAAGTCACGTCGTACCTCTTGTGCGATAAAACGAATCAAACGGCGTCGGTTTCTTGATGTATCCGGCATTTCTGAATTCACATAGACTTCGTACCCATAACCACGGATACGGCTGCGAAGAGCGGGGTGCATTCCCTGAATAGCATCAAGATTACCCGCTGCGATGAGGATGAAATCACATGGAACCGGTTCGGTCTTGGTCAGTGCACCAGAAGAACGTTCAGAGCGTCCTGAAATTGGGAAGGCTCGTTCTTGCATAGCCGTTAGTAGGGCTTGCTGTTCCTCAAGGCGGAGAAGATTGATTTCATCAATGTAAAGAACACCTTTGTGGGCTCTGTGAATTGCCCCAGGTTCAACACGGTCGTGCGCTGGTGTTTCCATACCACCTGATTGGAAAGGGTC
The DNA here is from genome assembly GCA_034402455.1 of Candidatus Poseidonia sp. Taxonomy (GTDB): domain Archaea; phylum Thermoplasmatota; class Poseidoniia; order Poseidoniales; family Poseidoniaceae; genus Poseidonia. Next base: position 3,801 of record DASCRS010000039.1, read on the forward strand.
GTGACGGACATCACCGAGCAAAGAACCCGAGAGTGTGGCCGTCGCATCAACAAAAGCGGGCAATGCGTTCGGTTCATGCTTAACAAGAACCTTTGGAATGCGGCTATCATCAACGGAGCCTAAACGGCTGCGGATGAACATGTAACCGAAGACGAGAAGGAAACCACCAAACAGAAGTGTAAACAAATCCCCTTGCTGCAATGCAGCGATTAGAAGTAAAAACCCGATGGCCGCAAAGGCGATAAACAGCATTTTTTGTGATTTTTCACGCTGCTGACGGATGGCTTCTTTCTGAACTTTGACAATCCGTTCTGCACGACCAGAAGGAACTGTGCGAACTCTAGGAACATTTTCGTCGTCCTCGTTGGGATAAACAAGAACATCTTCGAGGGCATCGCGAGGTAATAAGTCGGTCATAGAACGAGCAAGCATGGATTTTCCAGTACCTGGGTCACCAATCATCAACATGTGTCGGCGTTGTTCTGCTGCTTTTTTGATGACGACTGAACCAGCCTCTTGACCGATAACTTGGTCAACTAGACGCTCAGGGATGGGAACATCTGCAGTCGATTCAAAGTCTACTCCTGAAATCCACTCCTCTACTGAGACGCCTAGGACTTCATCTGTGCCTCCCGCTTCGGGAGCCCACACAGTGACCTCTTCCTCAGATGCAGCGACGACTTCATCGTCTGCCGCGTCAAGGACAGGCTCGGTATTGTCTTCGTCTGCCACGTTAGTTCCCTCGTTGTGCTCCCCTTTAGGGGTATGCTTTGAGCAAGAAATGCTTACCCGATAAAAATGCTACACTCAATATTGATTCATTTGGTCCAAAAATTGCTGACCGTAATACGTCCATTGCTCCATAGTCCATCCAGCAGGCAAACCGCCTGGAGGCAATGGTGGACCTGCAACCGCTGGAGGTGCAGGAGCAGGCATAACAGGCTGAGCCACAGGTTGTGGAGCAAGTGTTGGAGCCACATGAGCAACAGGCTGTTGGAAGATATCTTGGGCACCACCATACATTGAGTTGGCAACAGTATCGAAAGCAGGCAAATCGGCTTCATTCCACTTGGTCTCAACAACATCATCCCTACCACGCATGAACATAACTCCGAGGAGAGATGCTACGATAAGAACGCCAATTATTATCAAAATGACATTAGTGTCAAGGCCTGTCTCTTCAGGAGCCGTAGAACTTTGCATATCTTCTGCAGGACAGTTGGCACGGGGATCTTCACAGGCTGTTTTGAAGTCTGCTTTGATTTCAACAAGTTCGGCTTCCATTTCCTCAATATCTCCTTCTCCCGATTCAATGTCGGCTTCAAGTGACTCAATGTCTGCCGTGAGGTCTTCAACATATTTGGTGAGCATCTCTTCAGTCATATCTACTGGCTCAGGCATCTCTTCTGTAATGGAGAATTTGACACCATCATCCAAACTCTTGTATTCATCACCGTTTTCGTCAACCGCTGCTGAGATTTTCAACGCGTAATAATCTAGATCCCGAGAACCGCTTGGTCGAACAGATGTGAAGTCAAGTGTTTCTGACCAACCAACATTGGATTTAGCGACATCAAGGGAAGTTGTACGAAGCCCTTCGCATGTTCCAGTAAGGGAAGTACATAGGTTCCAGGTGAGTTCAATACTTGTGAAAATTGGTGCATCATCGGTAAGGAACATAGTTGCTGTTGGTGTTTGACCGATATAGGTATCTTGCATGCTAACATACATCAATCCACTTCCGTCATCATCGGTTGAAATGTAAAATGGATAAGCGTCGAAGACATCAACGGTAATGACGTAGGAATTGGAAGCAAATCCATCAGTAGCAACGACTGTAACAGTCTGCTCTCCAGTCTCATCAAACAGAAGAATCATGTTTCCGTCGATAATGTTGTAGCGTGCAGCGCCAGCTTCGCTTGGTGTTACAGTGATGAATGCCTGTTCAATTGGGCTATCAATGTCAACAGTACGTGTTTTGAGGTTGATCACCATCTGCTTTCCACGCTTGAGTTGGAATTCTTCAATGTCAGTCATATCAATACGTGGAGCGTCGTTGATTGGATTAATTCTAATGGTTACAGTTTGGTCGGAATATTGCTCGCCATCGCTCGCTCGAAGTGTTACAACGCTTTCACCAGTGACGTCATCGTCAACAGTTTCGAAATTTAATGTCGCACCGTTTGCTGTTGAAACTAGACCAACAGAGATTGCTTCAGAATTGGTTTGTGACATGATTTCAATATCAAGACTTGCGGCATTGACAATGGCTCCGTTAGCGTCTGTATCACTCACATACTGATTGAGAATCAATGAACCTGAACCTGCTTCGTCAATGAGTTGAAGCGGCAAACCAGACCATCGCGGCTGACCATTTTCAATCACATTGAACAATAGTGTTCCATAGGGGATGATTCCAGTATCAGAATAATCTCCGCCGTCATCAACAACGACTTCAATTCCTTTCTGCCCAAGAGGGCATCCATCATCGTATGGGAAGATAACTTCAACTTCTTGTGTTGCAGCATGCCATGCTACGAAGTTGGGACTGCTTGAGGTCACAAGCAGGTCCGCTAGAGGAGTTTCGGGGTCTGAAATGTGTCCAATCATGCTCACCTTGGTACTGATGTCACACATTACGGTTGGAACAGGGTCAGATACCACAGTTGGTTCGCCGTTAGCGAGTTCAAATCCGTCTGAACCAGATGATACAGCCCAATTGCTGGTCTGACCACGGGCATCAACAGTTCGGGAGCGAATATCATACACTCCTGCTGGCATGTCCAATGTAGGTGAAATCACATATTGGCGTCCTTCGTTTGGAGTATCTCTGTAAACGACATTTTCACCACCCGTTACGATGCTTGGGTCCCATTGGGCCATTCCAGTTGGAGAAACCTCAATGTCAAAGGTCATTGTATCGATAGTGTCAATATTGTCATCTGCGGAACCCTTAGCGAGAATTGTGAGATGGCCATTACGCTCTACGACATTGGTATCAACCACTTGAGCCTTCTTTGAGAGAGGGGGGCG
>DASCRS010000040.1:0-7540 GCA_034402455.1 Candidatus Poseidonia sp.
CTAACAATTCGCAAATCAGCACGTGATGGCCCTTCTTCGGGAGCGATGTCAAGGGGGATGCATCCCATCCTCGCCATCAAGAGTTCTCCGTCAATCCAAGTGGCGTAAAGTCGATTGTTGAGGACCGATGAGTGGCTTATTTTCATCGGAAATGGCTTAGCAGGGGGGTGTAATGGCTTCAATTCCTTGCCCAAAAGAAGAACTTCACCGTCCATTCCCAAAACTAAATGCCCCCCCGAAAATGAATGGACGCAAGATGGAAGAAAAGGAATTGCATCGGGGAGCCCTTCGTCCATGTATCTAATTACGGCAGGTCATATGTGAAACCTTGTTCTCGGTGGAATCAAAAGTAGGTAATGGTTGGGATTGGTGTGGTGCACGAAGAGATTTCCCTCATTATTATCAATTGTTCAGATGTGGCTAGCCTCAATCAGGGTGAGGCTCTAAGATTACTGAGGGGCTGGAGGGATATTTCCCATGTTGAAGGGCATCCTGCTTATGCTTGTGAGAGTGTTAGAATGTGGTATCTTCCCGAGAAGGTTTTGTGGGAAGATTTTCTCGACAGACGTTGGTCACAGGCTACCGGTGAAACAGTCTGTGAAGCAATTTTCCCCTCACGTCATTCAGCTGTTAGTGGCCAGGCATCACTAACACTGCATCCCATTGGAATTCCTCATCTTCCCTCTGGTGAACAGGGGCAATACGGTGGAATTGGAGGCAAAGCCCCTCCTCCAAATACAAGAATTGCATCATGGTGGCGGATGTTAAATGAGCGGTGGGGACAAAACAGCGAACTTTGCGATTTTGATTTATCCCTTGAAGTAACCCATCATGGACCCTATCTTGACGCTCCATCATTATTCATTGAGGTTGGTTCAACAGAGGCGACATGGGGGCATCAAGGTGCTGCGGAGTTCCTAGCAAAAATCACCCACGATGCACTGTTTGAGCAGGGTAATGGTTCTGTCTGGAATGAATCCCAACACCGAGATTCCTTGGTATTGATGACGCTTGGAGGAGGTCATTATGCCCCAAGAGCAAATGTTCTGGCGGGCTACGATGATGTTTGGCTTGGACATATGCTTGCTACTTACGCCCTTCCCTTTGAGAAAAGAGACGGAGTGCCAGGGGGTAATTGGGCACAATCTATCGATGCGGCTGTTGATGCGACCATGCTCGCATTTCCCGGAGGTAAGATCGTCATTTACATGGATAAGAAGTCATTCAAGGGATGGCAAAGACAAGCCATTCGAGACCATCTTGCCGAAAAAAATCTCCCTCTAATGAATTCAAAGGCATTTCTCAAGGCGATGGGGATTGCCAATAATTGAGCACAATGGTCAAAGAGCGTCTTCGCGGAGCAACCACCATGGCAGGGTGGCTCTCCAAGGCAATTGTAGGCGCTACCGTACGCATGCCCAAGTGGTTCGTGCGTTGGGTTAGTCGCCGTTATGTTGCTGGACCCGAACTTGATGATGCTGTTAAAATCATGAATCGCCTATCTGGAGAAGGTACATGTTTCACTATCGATGTTCTAGGTGAAGAAATTACCTCAATGGATGAGGCTCAATATTTCTATGATGAGTATGTTAGAGTTGTTGAAGCGATAGATTCTGGTCAGTTTGATGCCAATCTAAGCATCAAACCAACAGCTTTTGGCCTGCTTATTGACCGAGAAAAGGGCATGGATAACATCAGGAAATTGGTTGAACTTGCTTCAAAAAGTGACATGTTTGTGCGATTGGATATGGAAGACCACCGTGTAACAAGTGATACCATACAAGTGGTCATTGACCTTCATGCTGAAGGATTAACTAATGTTGGAACTGTCCTACAAGGTCGCTTATTTCGTTCACATGCCGATATTGGTGATTTGGAAAGAGAACTTGGACCATCCGCCGATTACAGAATTTGTAAAGGAATTTATCTTGAGCCAGAGGATATCTCATTCACTGGATACCAAGAAATTGTTGATGCCACCAACAGTTGTATTGACCGCATGTTGGGTGCTGGTGCATATGTGGCGATTGCAAGTCATGATTACCCAGTAATAGAGTATGCGAAATCCGCTTTGGAATCTTTCGGAATGGGTCCTGGAAAAGAAGACCCTAGAAATAATTCAGGGCCAAATCGTCGTAACAAAGGCCCAGGATATGAATTTCAAATGCTGCTTGGAGTACGTGGTCCTATGAGGCGAAAACTAGCCGCTGAAGGCCATCGCACTCGCATTTATGTCCCCTACGGAAAAAAATGGTATGAATACAGTATTCGTCGTCTAAAGGAAAATCCAACCATAGGGACACAAGTGGCCAAGGCCTTCTTGATGCCGTGGACAAATCGGCCATAATCACTTACGAGGTTTTTTCCTTCGTTTGAATGAAGGTTTTACTCCTTTTTTGATTTCCTCTCGTGGACGAATTGGATCGGGGTTATGTCCTAGTTTTCCTTCCTTCCAAGCTTGCCTACGTTCACGAGGTGTTCGTGGTGCAAAATATTCTGGTCGAGGTGGTTCGTGGAGGTACATTCTTTTGATGTCGGGTGCTTGTACAGTACCTCGCAGTGTTCTACCAGCACCTGTGTGTATAGCACGAATACGCCATGTTTCCCCTTCATGTTCCATCAAATGAGAAGCAGTGAAGGTTGTCTCTTGAGGAACTATAATCACATCTGCATGAGATTCCTCACCTCGCGTAAGTGTCATCTTGACTCTGACTCTATCGGTTCGCAGGGCAGTAATTCTCTCAATTTCAGTGGCCAAAGCATGATCTGGTTGCCTTCCATCATTTGTTTCGATTTGGTGAACTCTCCACAATTTTTCATCTTCATCAAAAACATCATTGATGACAAATTCTTCATCGGCATCAATGACAAGAACAATTCTTTGCGAATGAGGTCCGTCAGTAAGAATAAAGGGAATATTTTTTGCAGCAGGTGGTCTAAATTCAACTGTATGAACCTTGGAACAAACCTGACACCGAACTAGGAAATCGGCTCCAGAGCCCACCTTTTTTTCATTTAGGATATCGTGTCCCTCTAATTCATCACATGCTGGGCAATGCGTTGCATTGTCAAGAATTTCTTCCTCTTCTTCCCATTCATCGTCAGCATCCATGGTGAGGCCCCATTTGCCCCGCGTTGCCTCCACCGTTTGAACCCATCGTTAGAAGGCACCGAGCGAGCCTTGAAGTCAAACGGCTGAAACGGAGTACTATGGAGGAGCATGAGCCATCACCTCAACGAGATGAAATACTTGCTCATTTACTCGCCCAAGATGCCACTCAACCTAGGGATGAACCTGAAGTCGCAGCGAATATTGGCGAGCAACTTCAGCATATGGGGTTGCCTACATGGTCCATATCCATACACCGAAGGTTGCGAGATTCTTTGGGAGTTCTTCAGCCCGAAAATGTTCTTGAGGTTGGAGGCGGAATTGGTCATCGGACTGCGTGGCTGTATGACCTTTTTGAACGTCAAAAAAAGTCTCCAAATAGGTTTACTATCATCGAAAAGGGTGCAAAATTCGGGGTCATAATACATCGTCTTATGACTCGCTATGGTGCGGAGAATTGGACTAATATTGTAGTCGGGGACCCAATTCAACTTGCAGCAGAACATGTAGCATGGTCTCTTGCAACGACGACAACAGCAGAAATTTCGGAGACACCTTTTTCCTCACCATATCAAGCCATCATCATTGATGGCGCATCGCCTCAAAGAGCCAACCTTGTCAAGACATACATGCCATTTCTCGACCCCAACGGGGTGTTATTCACAGTTGAACCAGATATGCCTACAGGTGATGTAGATCCTAACGATGAGCATGGCATGGCACTGGTCAACGGATTTAACGCTTGGATGGAACTTATTCAAGATACCCAAAGCACTCATCATGTTGCCTTCATGCCTCTCTTTGGTGGTACACTGGTTGCGTGGCTTCCCCGCTTACTCTGAGTTCGCACTGTTCAATAGTTCCGCGATGTGCAAAAGTCCGTAGCCATACCTGTCATCGTGACCAGTTTGCCCCTCTTGTGGAACAGATGTTTCCATCAGCCAAGTTTTGACTTGATTGATATTGTCTGCGTTTCCTTGAGAACCGTTGGCCTTGAGTTCGGGCTGTTGCTCAAGGAGCAATGCAAGTGCTCCAGTCACGTAAACAGTAGCTGCACTTGTTCCATCTGCAAGCCCCCACCCTCCATCATTTGTTAACACGGGGACGCCCTCTGCTGGAGCAACTATTTCTGGTTTTTTATGGGGGTCATTTCTTGGAAGGAGAGGGGGCAATGGTACGATCCGGCCGTTATTATCTCCCTCTGAAGAACCTGACCATGAGGTTCCTTTGAGAGTGGCGCCACCAACGGAAATAACTGCGGTTTCACTAGAGGGATGTGCAACATCTCCGTCATCTTCATCGCCCCCATCATTTCCTGCTGCGGCAACAACATAGACTCCAGCTTCAATCGCTTCGTTTGCAGCATCACCTGAACTTCGGCCACTTCCTGGCAAAAATGGTAGAATATCAGGTGCCCCTCCCAATGATAATGAAATGATATGAGCCCCGCCTGTGACACACCAATCAATGGCGTCAGCCACAATTGAGTCATCCCCTGAACCGCTTGCTCCAAGTGCTTTGGCAATCATCAAGTCCACGTCTTTTGCAACTCCCTTGAGCCAACCGTTGGCAACGAGAATTCCTGCCATAGATGTGCCGTGTCCGTTGTCATCATAGGGTGCATTTTTGCCATTGATAAAATCCTTCCACGCTTTCAATTCAAGGTCGTTAAAATCACTGTGTCCCAATTCTATTCCAGAATCAACGATGCAAACGACGATGTTACTTCCGTCTAAACCCTCTTCGTAATGGATAATTTCATTGTATGCTGCATGTCTTTCCAAGGCGACTTCGCTTGGACGAAGCAGAATTGCACCATCACTCATTATGACTGCCACTAGGTAACCTGTTGCAAGAACAAGAGTTAATCCGAGTGTGATACTAACGATTGCCTTAATTCTTGCAAGGTCATCGTTGGCAGATTGCGCAATAAGCGGTTGAAGTCCAGTTTGGTAGGACGAAAGAGGTGGTTCCACATCCCCTTCAATGGGGTCAGTATCGGAGAACTGTTCCTCATCCATGTTCTCAGCCTAGAGTTTGGACTATTTCAGTCAATGTGTCAACAAACAGTTTGACCTCTTCTTCTGTATTGTAGAAGTAAGCCGAGGCTCTTAGGGAGCCTTGTTTGTGGCCGTGGTGATTAAACCATGAATGAACGCAATGTTGACCACTTCGAACCATAATTCCAGCGGCTTCGTCAAGGAGAATTGCAACATCATGTGCGGGCAATGAATCCATGAGAATGGAGCAAATCCCTCCACGCTTGGCTGGGTCTTCTGGGCCAATAATACTCAATCCTGCTAAATCCTTTATTCCCGAAGTCATAATTCGGTTTAGTTTGATTTCATGTTCATGAACTGCACTCATATCCAAATTAGCGAGATAATCAATTGCCGCACCCGTTGCCATCATCCCAGAAAAATTACCTAGGCCGCCTTCAAAACGGGCAGGAGGTTTTGCCCATATTGCCTCATCATATGTTGACTTGCTAACAGTTTGGCCGCCAGATTGAATCGTTCGGAGTTCATCAAGAAGTTCGTATCTTCCCCATAGACCTCCCATGCCTGAAGGTCCGCACATTTTGTGAACCGAAAATGACAGGAAATCAATGTCTAAATCTTGAACATCAACATCCATATGGGGTGTGGATTGAGCACCGTCAACCGATACCAAAGCACCGTGATCATGAGCAATTTTTGCCACTTCCTTCATTGGTATTGATACTCCGTCAAGGTTTCCAACATGACTCATGGACACTAATCGTAATTTTGACCCTGCTTCCGCACAGGCATGTTCAAAGGCTTCTAAGTCAAACGAATTATCCTGATGACTTTTCACGACACGGTGATCGATTCCCTGTTCTTGTTCAAGTTGAAGCCATGGTACGAGATTAGAATTATGCTCTCTATCGGTTGTTAGGACAACATCGCCTTTGTTCCAAGACATACCATGTGCGATTTGATTTAGAGAATGAGTTGCGTTTCTTGTGAATATAACTTCGTTTGAATCGTTGGCATTTAGAAATTCTCCAAGTGTTACTCTGGCATTTCGTACGGCTTTCGAAACCGCAGTTCCGTAGCGATGAACAGAACGCCCGCCACAACCAGGGGTTTGAGTATAGTAATTATTTATGCAATCGATTACTGATTGAGGTTTGAGAGTTACACAGGCGTTGTCCAGGTATGCTGGTATAGTCTCGCCTCGGAGTGTAGGGAAATCACCGCGCAACTCCTTGAAATTCATCACCACGCCTCCTGGTCAGGGTAGTAGTCCAGTGCTGGGGCATTTACTCCACAAGATGAACATTGCAAGCGGCTTGACATCACTGTTTTGCACGATGGGCACGATGCACCAATAACAACATCTTTGTTGCATCCAGAGGAGGTGCAGGGATGGGCTAGTTCTCCGTTGTCCAGCCGATACAAAGGAGATTTTGCATCACATTCTGGACATTTTGATTCGGTTTGTATTGGAATCTGTGCGCCACCTTCCATTTCCATTGTTGCATCAAATGCGGCCTTTGTGCGAACATTTGCATCATTACCCAACATACGTTGAGGGTACCATAAGACGAAGAAGAGCAAAGGTAGTGAAGCAATCCCAGTTAGCAAATGCACTATCAGAAATGGTACTTGTGTGTCTCCAATCGTGGCGATGTGATGAATACCTGCCCATGATGAAATAAATACAAGAGCCATCCATAGCGCAAAGGCTGCACTCCAACCTACCAGAGAATGCTCTGCTAGTTCTGTTTCCATGACACGAACATCCTCGTGTAGATGATGAATCTCAACATGTAGGTCTCGTGTTTCAATAACCGCCTTCCAAAAGAAGAAAATAAAGAACAGAACAATCAATGTTATGAGTGTACCTTCCATCATGTTTGAGAGGTGCATATTCAAAGGAAAACTTGGGTTGTTTTGATGGAAGAAAACTTGCGACAATACTAGGCCGTTCCACATAGCGAGTAAGGAAATAGCATGTATTTTCATCACTGGGAAAAGATTCCAAGCCTGATATGCGAACCAAGCCCAAAACAGCGTTGAAATTAGAATTTGGAAGAATTGAAATCCATTAATCGCTAAAATTCCGTCAACACCTGTGATGGTAGCATCCCCTCCATCAAATAATTCGGTTGAAATCGAGCCAAGAAGAAAAGCAACAACTCCAAAAAAGAGGGCAGTGTAGTGTTTTTTATTCCATTCTGCCATTAATAGTTTGAATTGAAAAATCCATTCAATACGTAATTTATCTATGAATTCAGCACCAGGGATGGAAGATGACAACGGTCGAGATAACGTCATATCTCCCATGCGAAAAGGTAAGGAAGTGTGCTCACGCTCGGCCTCTAAAACCGTGCTTGCGCCTTCGCCCATAACCCACGGTGTATGTCGTACCTTTGAGTCCTTTCGCCGTTCTGTTCTCCTTGAG